>JBFHTA010000007.1:0-33066 GCA_041590855.1 Pseudomonadales bacterium | reverse complement strand
TTACATGGAAAGGCAGTGATCAAGAGGCTATGCAGAATACAGTTGAGGCTATAGATGCATATATTGCAAAGTGGCCAAGTTCAAAGTGCGTTTCAGAGCCTGAAGAAAAAAGGTTAGCTTGTGAGTTAGACAAGAAAGAGGCTCGTTTGAATAAGTTATTAAACTATCTAGAGAAAAAGTTTGATAAACAGTAATTTCAAATCACAAACGAGAGTTGTCATAAATGCCCTCGGGCTGGGCTAGTTGTATTGAATAAAAGTTGGTCAGTCTATGAAACTACAAAAACTGATAGTACTAACAGTTTCCCATTTATCTGTGGGGGCATTTGGGGTTGCATTGGGGATTTACCTGCTTCCAATTCTTATAGCACCGACGCCTCCGAGTGAGGCTGAAGTCACAGAAGTATCTTCTCAAGCACGATATTCCGGTACTTTCAGGAAAGACCTCAAAGACAGTGATGCCTTTCATTGGGGCGAAGGTCAGGTATCCATTTCTCCTGATCACATTGCATTTATGGGAAGACTTGCACCAGGGCCTGACTATAAGCTTTATCTGTCGCCAGAGTTTGTGGAAACAGAGGCCGATTTCGATAGACTTAAAGGGAACATGGTGCTTGTGGGAGACGTTAAAACCTTTGATAACTTTGTGGTTGCTGTACCTAAAGAGATAGATGCATCCAAATACACTACGGTCATTGTGTGGTGTGAAACCTTTGGTGAGTTCATCACCTCGGCACGTTACCAATAACAGTCTGACGCTTAATTACTGAACGGCCCCATTATGAGAATAGGGCCGACAAGTTCATTGGTAACGTTAGTATCCCGGGATTCCCTAAACTCCATTAATCAGGAAGTGTGCGCCGATGCTGGCGAAGTAGCCGAGCGCAATAACAGGTGTCCACTTTAGGTGACCAAAGAAGGTGTATTGGCCTCTAGCTTGCCCCATTAAGGCAACCCCGGCAGCAGAACCGATGGACAGCAAACTACCGCCTACACCTGCGGTTAGCGTCACCAGTAGCCATTGGCCATGTGACATGTCGGGTTCCATGGTAAGCACTGCAAACATCACTGGGATGTTATCTACGATTGCTGACAAAATACCTACCAGAGTATTGGCAATGGTTGGCCCTAAATCGCCATAGATAAAGGCAGAAGTGACGTTCAGATACCCGATAAATCCAAGCCCGCCAACCGCAAGAATTACTCCGTAGAAGAAAAACAGGGTATCCCACTCGGCATGGGCAATCCGGCTGAAGACGTCGAAGTTGTACGGATCAATATTTGAGCCAGGTGGGTTATCCGGTCCGAAGTTATACATTCTGGATTTACGTTTGAGGTAAAAACCAAACAGTTTCAGGTAGCCCAAGCCAAGCATCATGCCAAAGACGGGTGGAATATGCAGGAAATTATGGAAGCTGACAGCCGTCACGATAGTAGCTAAAAAGAGCCCGACAATCACCAGACCACCGTATTTCATTGAGGTGCCATCGGCTTTTATGCCTAAAATTTCAGGATTACCTTTCGGTACAGCGAATTGCATGATAAACGCGGGAACAATGGCATTGACGACGGAGGGGATGAAGAGCGCGAAGAACTCCTCAAAGGCAAGTAACCCTTTTTGCCAGACCATTAAGGTGGTGATATCCCCGAATGGACTGAAGGCGCCCCCTGCATTGGCACATACCACAATATTGATACAGCTAAGTGTAACGAACTTAGGTTGACCTTGGCCTACCGTCAGAATTACCGCGCACATAATCAATGCGGTGGTTAGGTTGTCGGCAATGGGTGAAATAAAGAAAGCTAAGGTGCCTGTTGTCCAAAATAAGACCCGGTAACTGAATCCTTTATTAACCAACCAGTTTCTGAGTTCCTCAAAGACGCCACGTTCCAGCATGGCATTAATGTAGGTCATGGCGACTAACAGGAAAAAGAAGAGCTCAGTGTATTCCAGGAAATTGTGCTCAATGGCCTCTTCAACGAGCACCGGATCACCATGATTTTTGTAGGTAATGGCAATAATGACCCAAATTAAGCCCGCCGCGATCATCACGGGTTTCGACTTTCGCATGTGTATTTGTTCTTCGAAAATCACCAATAAATAGGCAAAGGCGAAGATTGCGATAGCGATGTAGCCTGTCCAGCTTTGGGTTAAATCGAGCGATTGACCTTGAATGCCAACAGCGCTCGCCAGGCCAGGAAAGAGCAAAAATAAGAAGGCGAGAGGAAAGTACTTCATGAATGCTTGGTCCTGAGTTGATTGATCACACAAGTAGGTTCACAAGTAAATTTTGTGGCCTGGAATCTATCATACCGATGTGGATGTAGACACAAATGACCACAGAAATCTGCAGTTTACTTGGCTTAAATCAACTCAATGAAAATTAGTTGTACAAGGCATTCAGAGAGTAGGGAATGGGGGCTTTAAAGGCCCCTAAATTCTGCGAACTCTAATTTTCTTACCTTTGATTTTACCGTCGCTTAAACCGTTTAGCGCAGCACGGGCTTCAGGGCGTTTAATTGCAACGTAACTGGTGAAATCAAAAATATTAATCTTGCCGATGCTGTCCCCCGGAATACCAATTTCTTTGGTTAGGGCCCCGAGGATGTCCCCCGGGCGGATTTTGTGTTTCTTACCTGCATCCAGTGCCAGTGTAACCATGGTGGTTTTTTCCGGTCGTGGGCCATGCTCTTTGAGTTTGTCGATTTCGATGATTTCGATTTCATCAACTTGCATGCTATTGATGAGATCGTATTTCATTTTTTCCGAGCCTAGATACAAGCTAAATGCATGGCCACTCTCTCCGGCACGACCCGTTCGGCCAATTCGGTGGACGTAAACTTCCGGATCGCGAGGTAAGTCATAGTTCACGACGGCGTCCAGCCCGGCTATGTCGATACCGCGTGCTGCAACGTCGGTGGCGACAAGAATGTGCGCACTTTGGTTGGCAAAGCGCACCAGAGTTAAATCCCGCTCTCTTTGATCCATATCGCCCTGTAGTGACAGAGCCAGGTAGCCGCATTGTTTTAGGTAATCAGCGACATCATTACAGGTTTGTTTGGTGTTGCAGAATACGATGGCTTGTGCAGGTTGGAAGTTTCTTAGAATGCGAACCAAGCCTTTATTTTTATGCTCAATGCCTTTTTCAACCTTATAAAAGGCTTGCTGAATATGTTGTTGGGAGTGACTGCTTTCAACTTCGACCGAAACGGGCTTATGCTGAAACTTCTTACTGAAGTTTTCAATATCGCCAGGGAAGGTGGCACTGAACAGCAGTGTTTGTTTTTTTCGGGGGGTAAATTCGGCGATGTAATGAATGTCTTCGAAGAAACCCATGTCCAGCATGCGATCTGCTTCATCCAGGACGAACGTTTGGATGCTTTCGAGCTTTAGCGTCCCTTTTCTTAAGTGGTCTTTAATCCGGCCGGGGGTTCCCACCACAATATGCGCCCCGTGTTCAAGTGAGGCAATTTGAGGGCCGATGGGTTGGCCGCCACATAGCGTCACAACTTTAATGTTGGATAAATAGCGGGCGAGCTTTCGGATTTCTGTTGCCACTTGTGACGCCAATTCACGCGTAGGACAAAGTACAAGTCCTTGGGCACCAAAAAACCTCGGATTCAGTTGAGTCAAAATTGGGATGCCAAACGAGGCTGTTTTACCACTGCCGGTTTTTGCCTTCCCGATCAGGTCTTTGCCCGCTAACGTGGTTGGCAAACTCAGTGCCTGGATCTCGGTCATGGTTTTGTAACCAAGCTGATCCAAATTGCTGAGTAACTTTTGAGGAAGGTCGAGTGAGCTGAAGGCTTGGTTTGACACAGTATTTTCCGATTAATTGAGTAAGTGAAGGCGCAGCATTCGTAAGAATACTGCATCTATCATATTAGTTGCTTGGCCTAATAATTGTCTGATGCTGTCAGTGAATTTATCAAACAGCAGTCAAAGAAGAGATTTATTTAATAGAAGGGCGCTTCACCGGGTTTTCGTGTTTTGAAACGCTTATGTAGCCAAAGGTATTGATCCGGATGCTTTCGAATAGCGGCTTCTAAATGTTGATTCCAGGTGGCGGCATCTTGCTCTTCATTTTGTCCGAAGTCTTCCAGAATCGGCGAGAAACATATTTCATATTGGCCATTAGGGTGCCTGAATTGGCTTACCTGCATGACTGTTGCTCCAGACTCTCTGGCTATCCAACTTGGGGTAGTTATGCATCCCGCGTTAACACCAAAGAAAGGCACAAATACTTCGCACTTTCGGCCAAAGTCCTGATCCGGAGCATACCAGACAGAGCCACCTTCTTTCATGTATTGAATCATGTCTTTCAATTGGTATTTATCAAACCCTTGGATGTTGAAGTGACGTCTTCGACCTCGTTCAATCATACGATCAATCACCGGGTTATCATTCGGGCGATACATGTAGCCAGGCTTGTTTAGCTGGGCTGCAAAGAAGGGTAATGCAATGTCAAAAATACTGAAGTGACCGCCGATCAGGAACACGCCTTTGCCACGTTTTTTAGCTTCTTCCAGGTGTTCCTGGCCAGTAATAATCAGGTTGTCGATGTAGGGATCAACATTTCCCCACCAGGAGTGGGTGGTTTCCAAAAAACCTTTGGAGCAAGCAATAAAGGTGTCTTCAACTAACTTGTCTTGCTCTTCTTCTGACAACTCAGGGAAACAGCCTGCGATGTTCTTTTTTCCAACTTTTCTGCGGCCATTGACTTTTTTATAAGCAAATCTTCCCAGCTTTTCTCCAAAGCTTTGCTTCCAGCTCATTGGTAATAATGAAACCAGATAGAGAATAAAAACGATCATCCAGGATGGAATAAGAGCAGGGTGCCATAACGGTTTATGCTTATGTTTCTTAGCCATATAAGGGTCCCAATTAAAAAATCAGGGAGGGATTCTATCTCGGATTGATAGACTCTCCTAGGGTTGAGTCGGAAAAAGCCGCGTTAGAAAAGGGAATTGCAAATAGTTATAACTGAAATATATATGTAATATTTTTTTTATTCATCTGTAACATTAAAGCACAAGAATACGCTTCATCAGACGAGCACAGACTCTGAGTTAATAAATGTAATGCACTTAACTATTTTTATGGGAAGCATAAAATGAAGCGTAAACTACTACCTTTCGCAATCGCTGCTGCTGTAGCTGTTCCTGGTGTTGCTATTGCTGATGCAACTATCTACGGTAAATTGAACGTATCTCTTCGTAATGTTGACACTGGTGAAGACACTTGGGAACTAGAGAGTCATGCCTCTCGTCTAGGTTTTAAAGGTGATGCAGAGCTGGATTACGGTTTGACTGCTATCTATCAATTGGAATATGAAATCTCTCCTGATCAGGAAGACGGTGGTTCTTCAGATGATGTTTTCAAGCAACGTGACATTTTTGTTGGCTTGAAAGGCGGCTTCGGTACATTGAAGCTAGGTAATATGGACACGCCTCTTAAAAAGGCTCAGGGTAAAGTTGATCTGTTCAGCGATGTTGTTGATATGAACATCCTGTTAGATGGTGAGAACCGTCAAGACAATGCAATCCGCTATACATCTCCTATGTTCGCTAATATGTTCACTATTGATACTATGATCGAAGTTGGTGATGGTGCTGAGCGCGATACTGATGGTGATGGTGTGGATGATGAAGTTCGCGATGGTATCGCTGAAGGTACTTCGATCGCTTTAATTGCAGGCGACAAAAAATACAAGAAACATCCTTTCTACGCGGCATTGGCTTACGAGAACGATTTAACTGAGAACAAAGGCATCAGCACAATCCGTGCAGTGGCTGGCTACAGCATCAATAACATCACTCTAGGTGCTTTGTTCCAGCAGTCTGAAGGTGAGCTTGATTCAAACGAAGATTACGATGAAAACGGTTTTCTTTTGAGTGCTGCATACAAAATGGACAAATTTACCTTTAAAGGTCAGTTCGTAAGCTCTGATCAGTCAGTTGATACAAAAGGCCCAATCGATGGCGAAGGTGGTGAAATGTTCACCTTGGGTGTTGACTATAAGCTAGGTAAGAAAACAAAGACTTATGTTTACTATGGCGACGGTGAAAACGATGCGGATGCAGAGTTGACTGTTTACGGCCTAGGTCTTGAGCACAAGTTCTAAGAACATCAACTTGGAACGAAGAAGGGAGCGCTAAGCTCCCTTTTTTCGTTGGTAATATATTGCGAGTCTTTAATTCCCAAGTGTAACGAACTATTTTAATGTATGACTCTCCTTTAATTTTAGGAAATCGCCTCTTGTAAATACCTTGATGACTCGGTACTTTGTCGCCTTTACGGACTCTGTATAAGGAATGTTGTGTTGAAATCTGTTTTCTCTCTATTTCTGTTTCTTATTTCTTTAAACGTCTTTGCCGAGACGAATGAATACGAAGACCCTGATCCTTGGGAGTCATTTAACCGATCTGTTTTTACCTTCAACGAGTGGTTGGACACCTATATCGCCAAGCCGGTGGCAGAAGGGTATCGCTTTGTCATGCCGTCCATGGCGGATCAGGGGGTAACTAACTTCTTCAGAAATTTGGGTGAGTTGGAGAATACAGTCAATAATCTTCTGCAACTTAAGTTTGAAGGGGCGGGAGTAAGTATCAGTCGATTTGCGTTAAATTCTACAGTGGGTTGGTTCGGTCTGGTGGATGTGGCTACAGATGCTGGTATTTATGAGAGAGATGAAGATTTTGGTCAAACTCTTGGATACTGGGGCGTTCCGAATGGGCCGTATTTGATGCTTCCGGTTTTTGGGCCAAGTACTGTTAGAGATACCGTTGGTCGGGTAGGTGATATGTATACCAATCCAATGAGTTATCCGCCACTTAATGAAGAAGTGCATCCAGATACCCGTCTAGGGCTGACTGGGCTTAATGCCATTGATAAGCGCGCCGATTTGCTGGCGGCCGAGCGGGTGGTGTTTGGTGATGATAAGTACGTGTTCTTACGTGATGCGTATTTGCAAACACGGGAATTCAAAGTGCAAGACGGTGCTGTGGAAGACCCGTTTGCAGATTCAATGAATGATTTTGATGATTTGCCGGAATAAGCAACACTAAACGTCACTCAAACGAGGGCGCAGTAAGGCAAACAAAAAGGGCTCTGATGAGCCCTTTTTTAGTTGATGTCTTCGATTAAAACACCGATCTCAAAGTCGTCTTCTCGCTTAAGGCAGCGAGTACATCTTACTTCTGCTTCCAAAGGTGGCAAATTTGGGCGAGTGGATGAAATGACAATATGGAATATCGACTCTTCGGCAATGGCCTCAGGCGATGATAGCAACATGCCGTTGCCACTTAAGTCCAGGCAGCGTGCCTGTATAACTTGTCCGGTTTGTTGAAGGGTAATCGTCGCAGGTACGTCCATCTGCATACGAATGAAGTTTCTTTTTTCTTGATAGTCGCGAGCCAACATCATAATACCTCTGTTCGGTATTTATTTTTCTTGTATTTAGACCACTTTATACTGCTAGTTTAGCTCCGTGTAAAGAAAGGGCAAAATTTGTCAGATAAGACGCACGAAGAATCGAGAGATTTGTGCGCTGATTGTCATTTCTCCTGATTAGGGTGCTATTCTTAGCAGGGAGTGTTAGATTGCCTTTGGTTTTAGAACGACTCTCTGAACAGATGCACTGAAAGGAAAGGATGCCTAATGACGGTAACAGGCAAAATTTTAATTATTGATGATGATGACGCAGTAAGAAGCAGTTTGGTTGCGTATCTTGAAGACAGTGGTTATATCGTAGATGAAGCCTCGGATGGCGGAGCGGGACTGGCACTATTCAACAACAGTCAGCCGGATGTAGTGCTTTGTGATTTACGTATGCCCAAGATGGACGGGTTGACGGTTCTTTCTGAAATCAAGAGATCTTCACCTGAAACGCCGGTTATTGTGGTTTCCGGTGCGGGTGTGATGACCGACGTTGTTCAGGCGCTCCGTTTGGGGGCCTCTGATTACATTGTAAAACCGGTTGTAGATATGGAAATTCTGGTTCATTCCATTGAACAGTGTCTTGAGAAGAAAAAGCTCATTGATCAAAACAGGTTGTATCGAGAAGAGCTGGAAGCAGCTAATCAGGAATTACGGGAACGTATTTCTCTGCTTAAACAAGATCAAAAAGCGGGCCGTCACATTCAGCAGCGCATGTTACCTCGTCAGGAATATGAGGCAGGTCAATATCGCATTCAGCACAGACTCTACCCTTCCTTGTATTTAAGTGGCGATTTTGTCGACTATTTTCGAATTACTGAAGATAAAGTGTTGTTGTATATGGCTGATGTTTCCGGTCATGGCGCTTCTTCTGCCTTTGTTACCGTACTGTTGAAAAATCTAACCATTCGACTTCGAAAGTCGTACAAGAAGCATGGTAAAGATGATATTCTGCAGCCCGCTTTGGTGCTGGAGCGCATCAATAAAGAATTGCTGGAAACCGGAATGGGCAAGCACCTCACCATTTTTTATGGGGTGTTGGATAAAAAACAAAATACCTTGGTCTACAGCATTGGAGGCCACTTGCCATTACCCATTCTTAAGAGTGGTGGGCGGTGCGAATTTCTTTCCAATAACGGTGGATTTGCAGTAGGCTTATTTGAAGAGGCTGAATACTCACAGCAAGAACTGGATATCAAGTCTGATGATTTTGCCTTGATTACCTTTTCGGATGGCGTGCTTGAGTTAATGGGTGCCAAAAGCTTACTGGAAAAAGAGCAGTTTTTATTGGATGTTGTAGCGTCCGGAGCGGATAATATTGATGCTATCTGTGAAAGCTTGAAACTAAAAAGTGTTCAGGATGCTCCAGATGATATTGCTATTCTGAGTTTGACTCGTCGGATGTAATATGGAAAACGGTAGAATTCTCGTTTCAGAGAAGGAAGGCACATACATTCTTAAGTTTATTGGTGATGTGCGACTTACATTATGCGCCACCCTGGATGATTTTCTTGAATCCATGTGTCGCAGTGATCAATTAAAAGCAGTACTGATCGACCTAACTGAAACCGAAGGCATTGACAGTACTTCTCTTGGGCTTCTGGCCAAAATTTCCGTTCTTGCACGTAAAAAGCACCATCTGATTCCTACCATCATATCAACCAATGCGGATATCACCCGTATTCTGGAAAGTATGGGCTTTCATCAAGTATTTGTGATCTTGAATGAACCTCTTACCACCCCCATAAACCTTAGTGAGCTGCCAGTTATTGTTGGCAGTGAAGATGTTGTTCATCAGAAAGTGCTGGAAGCACATAAAATTTTAATGGCCATGAACGAATCTAATAAAGAAACCTTTAAAGACCTGGTATATACCCTGGAAAGTGACTGTAAACACGGTTAGTTGGTGGTTTCTTTAGTTTTAACTTATTTTTTTCATAGGATTTTTCATGACTGAATCAGTCAAAATCGCCGTGTTAGGTGGCGGTAGTTTTGGAACGGCAGTCGCTAACATTGCTGCAGAAAACGGTCATCAAGTGTATCAGTGGATGCGTAATCCGGAGACCGTTGAAGAAATATTAGTAACCCGTCAGAATCAACGTTACATGCCGGATTATCATCTGGATGAGAACCTTGTTCCAACCACAGATCTTGAATTGGCTGTAACAGACGCCAAAGTGGTATTTGTTTCCATCCCTAGTAAATCGTTCCGTTCTGTCATTTCTCAAATTCGCCCGTTTACCAATGACTCTCAATTCTTTGTCAGTACTACCAAAGGTATTGAAGTTTCAACGTTTAAGTTGATGAGCCAAATCATTCAGGAAGAGCTTCACACAGATAGGGTGGGTGTGCTGAGTGGGCCGAATCTGGCGAAAGAAATCGCCAAACGACATTTAACGGCCTCAGTGATTGCGTCAGAGCATCAGGAACAGTGTCAATTTGTTCAAAAAATCTTAAGTAATGATTATTTCAGAGTCTATGCCAGCCAGGATAATTACGGTGTTGAATTAGGTGGCGCACTGAAAAACATTTATGCCATTATTTCAGGATTGGCGGCCGCGCTGGGCTTGGGCGAGAATACCAAGAGTATGTTGGTTACGCGAAGTTTGGCAGAAATGAGCCGGTTTGCTGTACAGCTAGGGGCTAATCCTATGACCTTCCTGGGATTGTCCGGTGTTGGAGATTTGATCGTAACCTGCATGTCTCCGCTTAGCCGCAATTACCGCGTTGGTTATGCCATTGGCAAAGGGAAAAGCCTGGAGCAGGCGGTGGAAGAGTTAGGTGAAGTGGCGGAGGGTATCAATACGCTCAAAATCGTCTACGATAAAGCTGAAGAGATGGGGGTTTACATGCCTCTGGTATCTGGCTTGTACCAAGTGTTGTATGAAGGTGCAACGGTTAAAGATGTTGCCAGAAACCTAATGCTGGGAGCCCATAAGCAGGATGTTGAATTTGCAGTTAAGGATGGTGAAAACTAATGAATTATGATGATCAAGCGAAGCTGGAAAACAAACTATTGCGCCTTGCTTTCATGGTGCTGTTTACTGTGATCTATAAAGTACTGGATGTAGTGCTTTTATTGCTCATTGTTGCCCAGTATTTGTTTCATTTGTTTACCGATAAGGATAATGAAACCCTAAGACAATTAGGAGATGGCATCAGTTGCTATTATTACCAGATCTTCCGATATCTGACCTATAACAGTGAAGAAAAGCCATTTCCATTTTCTGACTGGCCAACCACCAGTGAAGAAATGATTAAAGAACTGGAGCGCTCAAAGCCTGAATAGTACTTGGCTTGAGCGAATCAGTGCAGGGAGTAACCTACGGCAATGGAAAGTACGGATCAGCATTTACTTTATGCAATCAAATCGGACTTTTACAGTGCCAAAGTGCGTGCCAGCCTTGATTATCAAGCGATAATCTATGATGAGCTTGTTCCTACAGAGACGGACATCGAGCAAGTTCTTTTGGAGCAGACAGGGCAGATGGACTGCCCTGTATTTGTGTCCTCAGACCAGTCTCTCTTGGAAACCAATATACACTTTGTCCAGTCATTAGAAGCCTCGGCTTTTGTTACCCGACCTGTATTGCCGGATAAACCGCTACTAAGATTTGTTGTTCAACTAATCGAGCTGTATTGTGACTCCTTTCTGATTTTGCCAGCGCTCTACATGCGTTGGGGATATGACGAGTCAGCAATCAATGCCAATGTTCGTTTAAAACGTATCTTTCCTTCGCCTTTGCAAGCTCAGTTGCATGCCAATAAGGAGCGCCAAAAGCTGACTCTCTATGGCTTGACCTCTCATAATGGTCCTTTTTTTGAGTATCATGCTGAGCAAATGGTGCATATCTTAGATAAGCATTTTGAAGGGCATCGTTTTGTTTTGGGAGAACGCTTGAGTTTGGCTGATTTGGCATTAATGGGGCCTCTTTACGCTCACTTCTATCAGGATGTTCGGCCTAGAGAACTATTGTTGAATAAAGCGCCTTATGTCATGCAGTGGCTTGAGCGTATGATGCAAGCCGATTCACAGGAGTCGCAAGTGCATCCACTGCCGGAGTGGTCCTCGCTAAGTCATCTTCCGGAAACCTTGTATCCGTTGATTCAACTTATTGGTGATGATGTCTTTCAATTTTGGAAAGAGAATCTGGATGCATGGGACTACTGGGCTGCAAACGATCGTGCGAAAGGTGAGCCGCTACCGAAATTTGTATCGGCTCATCGCTTTATTTGGAATGCCGTCGCAGTGGAACAACCAACATCTGTAGCACACGTGTGGCAGTTGCAGAATTTGTTGGAAGGTTATCACAAATGTGATCCTGGCGATCAAGAGCTGATCGCCAATTTATTGGAATCACTCGACCTTTCAGGTCTTTTGGAAGTGCAGGTTCAGCGGCGTATCACTTATAAAGATAAGCACCTCTATCACGCAGGTGCTTAAAGTTGATTAGCTGCTACTTCTTTTGTTCCTGAGTCTGCTCCGTCAGTGTGTGCTTTCTTTGAATGCTTCCCCAAGTAAATCTTTTCGTGACTGTAGAATAGCTTAGGCTCTTTTGTGCCCAGTTTGTATTGGTATATTGCATCAAACGCCAGTACATTCTTAACGTAGCGTCGGGTTTCGTCGTATGGAATGGTTTCGATCCAAACATCAATTGGCAGTGCGATGGATGATTTAATCCAACGGTCAACACGATGCGGCCCAGCATTATAGGCGGCGGTTGCCAGTGCTCGATTCTTTTTGAAGCGCTTGTGCATCATGGACAGATAAGAAGAGCCCAGCTGAATGTTGTATTCAGGGTCATAAAGCGAAGAGCGATGAGATACACCGATTTTTTTAGCGGTTTGACGAGCGGTAGCTGGCATAAGCTGCATTAAGCCTCGTGCACCGGCACTGGATTTGGCTTTTTCAGAAAAAGCGCTTTCCTGGCGAGCAATGGCAAATAACCATGAAGAGGGTAACTCAACTTTAGTGGCGGCTTTACCAAAGGAGCCTTGGTAAGGGGTAGGGAAGCGGATGGCCAGATCATTCCAATGATTGGCATCAATCACGGCTCGTATCGCCCGGTTATGCCACCCCCAATCGCTTGCAACTCGTGCTAGTGCCATCAAACCTTGTTGGTCCAGCTTATTAACTGCAAACTGCCATTCTCTGTGCGCTTGATGCCTGTGACCGATGGCAAGAAGCTCTTTGGCGCGACTGATCTCAGGCAGATTTTGTACTCTCAGGTGCATGTCTTGAGAGATAGGAACGGGAATGTTTGTAAGTGTTAGGGACTGTCCTAACATTTCAGATGCCAAAAAGCCGTAATAAGATCGTTGCTTGGACAGCTTCATGAAGTTCTGTTTCACTATTTGTGGTGGCTCTTGGCTTTGGTTTAAATACGCCTTGTAGTGCCAATAGTGCCAATCTGAATCCATGTCTTCAGATAATGACAGTTCTTCAATCCAGCGAATGACGGAGGGCCAGTCACGGTTTCTAAGGCTTACCCGAATTTGCCACTCTAACACTTCTTCCGAGTTGTATTCGTCACGTAGTGAAGATAAGAGCTTCGATGCATTTTTATCGTACTGACGAGCAAGGCCCAGATAGATGCGCTGCTCTACTTTGTGGATTTCTTCTGGTGAGAAATTGAAGCGGGTACGATGTTTTTTCCAATAGGCAAGGGCAGCATCCGGTTGTTTGCGGACGCGACGTCCCAGACCGTGAATGACTGCATCTTTCATGTAGGGATTGGCACTCGGAAAGCGTTTGGTACTGGATAATATCGCCGGGTTTTTATGTGCCCAGATCATCATTGCTGCGGCTTTCTTTTGATCGCCCTTCAGAAAATTGGACGCATAACTGGCCAAAGAGCTGTTTCTGCGTTTTAACGCCAGTTTTACTCGCTCATAGGCATAATCTTGTTTAAAGTAGCTCGATTTGAGCCATACCTTGAAGATGGGGTCGCAGGCTTTAGGTGCTGAACGACCAACTACCCACATATCTTTTACCTGCTTAAGTGCGGTCTTTTTATTGCCGGTTTTATAGAGAGCTCTGAGATAGTAACAGCGGAGATCTCGTGAATAGAGGCTTTCATCGTAGTTCTCTAGAAAGGCCTGCCATTGACCTTTCTTGGGGAAACTGGATAGCCACTCAACTTTTAACCGATGACTGACAGACTGGTCAGGGTATTTTTTAATAAACGCCTTGATGGCGTCGATATCCTGATAGTCGCCCAGCTTAATGCGCTCATATTCCAGATAGGGGCTGAGTACATAATCGGAGAGGGAATGAGATAAACGGTCGAAGACTTCCACTTGGCCATCTTTCAGGGCATCAAGTGCTTCAATGTAGGTTTGTTGATTCTGATTTAACTTAGCCAACACATAAGTTGGAAGAATCATTATAATAGCAACAATGAAGCTTCTTATAAGTAACATGGCGGTATCTTTAATGATCGAGTATAAATTGCGGTATCGCCCAGTACACTGGGTACACCCAGAGGTTATCGATTATATCGGTGGGCCGCAATTTTTGTTTAAAGAATGAACTCAGTTCTAAGAGTAAGACTTATTTCAGTGATGGCAAGAGTAAATATGAAGAAATCTTAACTATATTTTCTAAGTTGATGATATATATAGATAAGTTTTTTTCGAAAACTGAGCGTTGGCTATCAATTCAGTTCATTTTATTAGTTTTTGATTCTGTTAGCGCAAGCGGAACAGAGTGTCGTAATAACGTCATAGATAAATGTGGGATTAATGAATTTATTGCAATTGGATCAAGTGTGTCTGGCCTACGGTGATAAACCTTTGCTGGAAAACGCTACACATACCATTAACAAGGGCGATAGGATCGCTATTATTGGTCGAAACGGGCAGGGAAAATCCTCTTTGCTCAAATTGGTTGCGGGCGAGCAATTACCAGACAGTGGTGACATTGTTCGACAGGATGGTCTCAAGATCGGCGTACTTCAACAAGATCTTCCTGAAGCGGATAACGAAACGGTTTATCAAGTGGTCGCGGGTGGTTTGGCTGAAACCGGCGACTTGATTGCCCAGTACCATGCCTTGACGACAGATCCTGATGCGGACCTAGAGCAATTGGCAAAAGTTCAAAGTGAGATCGAAGCCCGTGATGGTTGGTCTTTAGAACAGAAAGTTGATCAAATCATTAAACGTCTCAATCTACCTGAAGAAAAGAAAATGTCTGAGCTGTCCGGTGGATGGCGGCGTAGAGTCGTATTGGGCCGAGCCCTGGTAGCAGAGCCTGATTTATTACTATTGGATGAGCCTACCAACCACTTGGATATTCTGGCCATTGAATGGCTAGAACAGCAGCTTTCCCAATTTGAAGGCAGTATCTTGTTGATTACCCACGATCGACGATTCCTGAAAGCTGTGGCAAATCGAATTTGGGAGCTGGACCGAGGAAATCTAACCAGTTGGGATTGCAGTTATGAGCAATTCCTGGTTCGTAAAGAGGAATGGTTAGCTGCAGAAGAAAAGCATTGGCAGGAATTTGACAAAAAACTGGCTCAGGAAGAGGTGTGGATTCGCCAAGGCATTAAAGCTAGGAGAACCCGAAATGAGGGTCGAGTTCGTGCACTGAAAGCCATGCGACAAGAACGTAGCGAACGTCGAAATCGAGTAGGAAAGGCCTCCTTTGCCATTTCCTCTGCGGATCGTTCCGGTAAATTAGTAGCTGAATTGACGTCAGTGTCGCACGCGTATGGTGATCAGGTGATTCTTAAGGATTTCAACTTCTTGCTAATGCGCGGCGATCGCGTCGGCTTGATTGGGCCTAACGGTGTCGGCAAGAGTACATTGCTCAAAGTTATTCTTGGGCAGTTGTCTCCGGATTCTGGTGATGTGAGATTAGGCACCAAAATGGAAGTGGCCTATTTCGAGCAACTGAGAAGTCAGTTGGAGCTCGAAAAAAGCGTGATTGATAATGTCTCTGAGGGTCGTGAAAGTATCACCATCGGAGGGCAGAACAAGCATATTATCGGCTACCTCGGTGATTTTCTGTTTACGCCGGAGCGGGCGCGCACCCCGGTGAAGGCGTTGTCCGGGGGAGAAAAGAACCGGGTATTATTAGCTCGCTTATTTAGTCAGCCTGCCAATGTTCTGGTATTGGACGAACCCACCAACGACTTGGATATGGAAACCCTGGAGTTGCTCGAAGAGCTTCTTATGAGTTTCGAAGGCACCATTATTCTAGTGAGTCACGATCGTTCTTTCCTGGATAACGTGGTCAGTAATTCACTGATTTTCCATGGTAATGGAGTGGTGGAAGAAATCGTCGGAGGTTTCTCTGACTGGCAATCGTCCGGTGGGCGATTTAATTTTCTGGACGGGGCTGAGAAACCCAAGAAAGACAGTTCTGAGATCAAAAAGGCTGATTCATCTCCAACTGCTTCTGCCGGGCTAAACACCCAAAATGTGGATAAGCCCAAGCCGAAAAAATTGAGCTACAAGTTACAGCGTGAATTGGATTTAATGCCGGATCAATTGGCTGAGCAGGAATCTTTGGTTGAACAATTACAGCTTGAAACGTCTGCAGCCGACTTCTATCAGCAAGATCACGCGTTGGTTACTGAAAAGCTTCAGGCTTTGGCGGAAGAAGAGCAAAAACTGGAGCAATTGATGGAGCGTTGGGTAGAGCTGGAAGCAATGGCTGAAGGCGAGTAGCTTTGCGTATCTATTATTGATCGGCGCAATAAAAGCCTGTCTGGGAATGAATGTCCAGGCAGGCTTTTTAGTCTGTAATCTTCTTGTCAGTCCTAAATCCGGACGGCAAGTACATCGTACTCTGCATGGTGTATGACGTCCGAAGCGTGGGAGCCCAGTAGTAAAGCTAGACCGTGGCGGCCGTGACTGCCTACAATGACCAGATCAGCGTTGATCTCTTTGGCTTTACGGTGAACTTCTGCGTTTACTGATCCTACTACTACATCTGTGCCGACAGCTTCTAGCCCTGTCTTTTCGATGAGCTGTTGCATGTTTTGTTTTGCATGATCAATGAGCTGTTCTTGTATCTCTACAACATCAAAGGGAATGTCACCACCAAAGGCAAAGGCAAAGGGTTCGATGGTATGCAGTACATGAACCTTGGAGCCAAAGGTTTTGGTAAAGGTTTTAGCAGGTTCAATGATTTTTTCTGACTCTTCTGAAAGGTCGACGGCTAATAGAATGGTTGAATAGTTGGACATCCTTAACTCCTTGGTTCTGGCCTTTCAGGAGCGTTGTGACTGAAAGGCATGGACTGGACAGTCGAACATTTGTCGATTAACGGTTTGTTCGACTTACACGTGGTACCAAACTGCGTTCAATGCATCGAATTATTTTCGTAGACCATTTCCTTTTACTATGATCTTATTATTGAAGTAAGTGCTTGATCTTTCAACTTTATAGTATCTGCTATTCGTTTAATGAGATTGGCCTGAATCAATAGTTGAGCAAAAACTGGAACTGACAGGATAGAAACAATGCAAGTATGGGTCATAGTCTCGGGATTAGCATTCCTGATGGTATTAGGATCAATCCTATGGATCATGCCTTCCAAGCGGGATCGCCGAATTGCCAGATTGCGACAGGCTGCCATCTTGAAAGGCATTAAAGTGAAACTGATTAAATACCCGGTGATTAATTTATCTGGGCGGGTTGAAGAAGGTGTTCAGGATTCTGCTGCCTATTCCTTTCACGGCGTGGAGGATGATGCCATCCATGCCGGTTGGATGCTGATACCAAGTTTTTATTCTTCAAGTGAAGAGAGTTCGAGCTCCCCATTTGATGGCTGGGGCTGGTACATTCAACAAGGTAAATTGTCTGAAGAGTTAATGCGTCATTTGCAACAATTTCTGGAAGATAATAAGGACCGGGTGCATGCCATTAGTATTATGGGAGGTGGAATTACCATTGGTTGGAATGAAAATGGTTCAGAAGCTGACTTGGATGATTTCGAATCCTGGGTCCGGAAATTGCGTGAATTACTTAAACCCTATTTGTTATCAATTTCAGAAGACGGAGAAGAGTAACCTCTCACTGTTGAAGGTATTTCAACTAAAATGAAATAAGGACATTGGCAAGGAGTGCATTATGCCATCAGAAGTAATTGATTATTCAGTATTATCACCCGTCGGAAGTTTAGACGTTCTTTCAATCAACGAAATCAATAAGTTAAGTGGCCTAAACAAAGGCAAATTATATGAAATGTTCCGTCGTTGTTCGTTGGCTGTGATGAACAGCGGAATCGACAATGACGACATTGAGCAACTAGAAAATCAGTATTTGGATTTCGAAATCAGTATTGTTCCTCAAGCCAGAGGCGCTTGCATCGCCGTTCAAAATGCACCAGCACGGGCCTTTGTTGACGGTAAGATGATCCAAGGTGTTAAAGAAAACCTGTTCTCGGTATTAAGGGACATCATTCATTTAAGCAGCCAGCTGGATTTAGACGCACTGAATGAAATTGGCAGTGGTCCTCAGATCACTGAAGCTGTGTTTCATACGTTACGTCAGGCAAATGCACTTAAGGCCAGAATTGATCCGAATATCATCGTGTGTTGGGGTGGTCACTCTATCAGTGAGCATGAGTATGACTACACCAAAGAAGTGGGCTATCAGTTAGGGCTTCGTGGGTTTGATATTTGTACTGGTTGTGGTCCAGGAGCCATGAAAGGGCCTATGAAGGGGGCGAACGTTGCTCATGTTAAGCAGCGGATTCGTCACCCACGATACATAGGTTTAACGGAGCCGGGCATCATTGCTGCGGAGTCACCCAACCCGATTGTGAATGAGTTAATCATTCTTCCGGACATCGAAAAGCGTTTGGAAGCCTTTGTTCGCCTTGGGCATGGAATTGTAGTATTTCCGGGTGGGGTAGGAACCGCCGAAGAGATTCTTTATCTGCTGGGTGTGCTGATGGGCAACAAGCACGGTGCTGAAATTCCTGTCTATTTCACGGCGCCAAAAGAGTCTGAAGATTACTTCAGACAGATTGATGCTTTTATTGCCGATACGCTAGGGCCAAAGGCCCAGTCATTGTATGAAATAATCATTGATGATCCTGAAAAAGTGGCTGTGGAATTGTCTACCCGAATGGCGGAAGTGAAAGCCCATCGAAAAGAACGAAAAGACGCTTACTATTTTAATTGGATGCTGGAAATCGATGCGGTGTTTCAGGAGCCCTTTATTCCGACACATAAGACAATGTCGGAATTGAATCTCAACACCAATCAGGAACCTCATCAGTTGGCATCCCAATTGCGACGGGCGATGTCGGGAATTGTAGCGGGGAACGTTAAAGAGCAGGGCATTGCTGAAATCCACAAGCATGGTCCGTTTAAATTACATGGTGAGCCCGCGCTTATGGAGAAGCTTGATAAGTTACTGACGTCGTTTGTACAGCAAAAACGAATGAAGTTGCCAGGTACTACCTACAAGCCTTGTTATGAAGTGGTTACCAATTAAAGTGACTTTCGTTAGTTAAGTCGGAAAAGAGGAATTGGATATTAAAAAGCCCGGCAATTGCCGGGCTTTTTAGTGTTCAGATTTGTTCGATGAAGTTTCAATCAGCCTGCAACCCGGCTTCCGCAACCTGTGACTGTACCTTCCTGAAGGTCGGCCAATTCGTACAGACTTTCAACGTCCAGTAATTCGATATCCCGGCTGCTGTCCAGGAAGCGAAGAATTTCTTTCTGCTGGAACTTGCTGAATATACGGCTTACGGTTTCTACAGCCAAGCCCAGGAAATTACCAAGGTCGTTTCTGGACATTGTCAGGCGGAACCGCGTAGCTGAATAGCCTCTACGATGGAAACGCTCAGACACAGATACAAGGAAGGTTGCCAAACGTTGCTCAGAGGTTTTCTTGCTAAGCAACAGCATCATCTGCTGATCTTCAGAAATCTCCTGACTCATGCTCTGAAGTACCTGGTCGCGGAGTTCTGGTAGATCGTCAGCGAGTGCATCCAGGCTGTCATACGGAATATCACATACGGTGGTTGTTTCAAGCGCAACGGTGGTTATCGGGTACTTTTTATTGAATAGCCCATTCAGACCGATCAGTTCACCAGCAAAGTGAAAGCCCACTATTTGCTCTTCACCTGACGGGCTGGTGATAAAGCTTTTCACACATCCGGAACGAATAGCCAGTACAGAATGAAAGTCATCACCCTGTCGCCATAGTGTTTGTCCTTTTTGATACGGTCGACCACGTTTGATGATGGCGTCCAAACGATCAATGTCTTGCTCATGAAGAGACAGTGGTAAGCAAAGAGAACTTAGTGAACAGTCCTGACAGCTTACCGCTGTACCGCACCCTTTTACGCTAATGAGATTTTTCTGAGACATAAGCTACAGTTTCCGTAAGATTTTGCCAATTTATAACACAGCTTGACCATTCGTTAAAGCACGTTTTTGGTGCGGTATTGAGATTCAGATTAACAGAAATAATACGTGCCAAAACCACTTAGATCAATGAAAGGTTTGTTAAATTGATATTAGTATAGGCGCTCTTGGATCTTTAGCGCTTCCTTAGTGATTCATCTTGGAATGATCCATTTTACTGTGATCCATGGTGCTGTGATCGAAAGTGTTCTGGTTGTTTTCATTATGATTCATTTGGCTGTGGTCCATGGTACTGTGATCCATCGACTGAGAATGATCTCCATGATGGCTGCCATGTTCGCCATGACCAATCAGATGCTGGCTATTGCCATATACAATCCAGATACCCATGCCTATCATCAGTACCGCGCTGAAGTTTCTCACACGTTTATTTCGAATAATGTTACTGAGTTGAGAGGCGAGAAGACCTGTTGCAAGCATGGTCGGCAAGGTGCCCAGACCAAATGCTAACATGACACCGGCTGCGCTGACGGGAGAGGCGTTGGCAGAGGCTAACACCAGAGTGCTGTACACTAAACCACAAGGCAGCCACCCCCAGAGTCCGCCAAGGTATAAAGATTTGATTAGGGTGTCTGCAGGCAGAAATGGCTTGGTTAACGGTTGAATGTGTTTCCAAATCCATTGGCCAGGCTTTTCGATCTTAGTAATGGCTCGTGACCAGTCGGCAATATATAAGCCCATTAAAATAATGAATACACCAGCGATCAATCGTAAGATCATACCTACTGTTGGGCTTAATCCTGCTAACAGAGCGCTGGCCAGGCCGATGATAAATCCAATACAGCTATAACTGATAATTCGTCCGGTATTAAACGCCAAATTCTTGGTAAAACGGTCTGCAAATGTCCCTTTTGAATTAAGGCCAAAGGTACCGGTGATTCCGCCGCACATGCCAATACAATGAGCGCCGCCCAGCAAGCCAATCAGAAAGGCTGCTGTAAAAGAAAGTGTATCTACAGTCATAGTGATCGTTAGGTATGTTGTTGTCTGGTATGCCCGATTGGGGCTATAAGTACTGGATTATTGCTTGTCTTTGTTTTCAGAAGAGGTGGTATTTTTTAACGGCTTGGCATCGTCGGGCATCAGCTCTTCATCATCATCAAACAGAATTTTGTGGGCAGGGGTTTCCATGTCATCAAACTGACCGCTCTTGATGTTCCAGATCAAAGCGATAACCGCGATGGTCAGAAAGATAATAGAAACAGGGATCAAGAATAAAATGCTGTCCACTTGGCTTCCTCACATTAGATTTTTCTAAGTCGAAGTGCGTTTAGTACTACGACCAAAGAACTTGCTGACATGCCAATCGCTGCTGCCCAAGGAGGGATGTAACCGGTTGCAGCCAATGGTAGGGCGATCAGATTATACACCAAAGCCCATGAGAGGTTCTGTTTAATTATTTTTCTGCATTGTCTGGCAATGTCGAACGCTTTATTGATGGCGCTCAGTTGACCATTCATTAAGATCATATCGGATTTGGTTTTTGCCAGATCGGTGGCTTCGTTCATGGCAATTGAAATGCCTGCCGAGGCTAAAACCGGAATGTCATTAATGCCGTCCCCAATCATCAGGGTACGTTTGTGCTGGGTGTGAAGTTCTGCCAGGTGATCCAGTTTGCCTTGCGGGGTTAATCCGGAGTGGACATGTTTGATGTCTAATTCGTTGGCTATCAGCTGAGCGTTCTGAGAGCGATCACCGGTGAGCATGTGCACATCCAACTGCTGTTGATGCAGGGTGTGCAGGGCTTGTTGGGCGTCTGCTCGCAAGGTGTCTTCCACTTTAAAGAACGCCAGTACTTCATGATTGTTGGCGAGAACTACCCAGTTGTCCTGATCTGGAAGTGTGACTTGGGTAACCTGTGTCTTGTCCTCGATAAATGCACTGTGCCCAATGAACAAGGTTTGGCCTTCAATGTCGCCGCTTAATCCGCCGCCGGGAGTCACCTCTACCTGTTGTGCAGGTTGGGTTGTGGATGGAAATGCGCGTCCGATAGGATGTTCCGAGGCTGCTTCCAGCTGAGCGGCCAGGGCGAGTGCTTCTTCATGAGTTAAACCTGAGGGCGTGACGATTTCTGCAATGGAGAGCTTGCCTTCCGTAAGTGTCCCGGTTTTATCGAAGAGTACATCGGTGGTGGTCGGTAAACTTTCAAGAACGTGTGTGCTGGTAATAACCAGGCCGGAACGCTTTAAAGAGGACGTGGCAGCGGTAATGGCAGTGGGGGTTGCCAGTGATAAAGCACATGGGCAAGTGACTACCAACACTGATAGGGCAATCCAGAATGCTTTGTCCGGGTCGATCAGCATCCAGCTTCCCCAAACAGTGATTGCTGTAATCAGAACCGCTGCTACAAAACGGCTGGCGATGGTGTCTGCGATTCTGGCAATTCTGGGTTTGCTGGATTCCGCCTTGTTCATTAGCTCTACAACCAGACTCAAGGTGTTTTGATGCCCAACGGTGGTGATTTCAATTTCAATCGGGTGATCCAGGCAAACGGTGCCACCCATGACCGAATCCCCTTCGGTCTTTCTGACAGGCAGGTATTCACCAGTTAATGCCGATTCATCTACATCGGCGGTGCCGTTAATAACTTTGGCATCCGAAGGGATGGTGTGTCCTGCTTTTACCAGAACTTTATCTCCAACTTTAATTTGTTCCGTCGGAGTAACCCGGTATTCGCCTTCACTGTATACCAAGGTGGAGTTGGGCATTAAGCCAATGAGGTCATTAGACACTTGGGAGTTCTGATGTCTTACCTTCATTTCAAAATACCTTCCTAACAATAGGAAGAAGGTAAACATACAGACAGAATCAAAATACACTTCACCTGTTCCGTTAAAGGTTGCCCAGATGCTTGAGGAATAGGCCAGGGCAATGGCAATCGAAACAGGAACATCCATCGTCAGATGTTTGGTTTTGAGATCACGAATGGCCGCATTGAAAAACGGGTAGGCCGAATACAAGACCACTGGTGTGCTGAGGAAGAGACTGGCCCAGCGAATAAAGGCTTCATAAGATTTATCGATGCCTGTGTAATAGCCAAAATACAACGCGTTGGCCATCATCATGACCTGCATCATACCGATGCCGGCAATCCCTAATCGAATTAGGGCAGTGTGGCTTTCTTTTTGTTGCTGTTGGGCTGCGCGGTTGGCTTTCCAGGGTTCTGCATGGTAACCAATGGCGTCGATAGCGAAGAAGATATCGCTTAATTTCAGAGCGTTAGTATTCCAGGTGATACTGGCTCTGTGTGTGCTCAGGTTGACTCTAACGTCTTCAATGCCCTCAATTTTTTCAAGGTGCTTTTCGATCAGCCAGACGCAGGCGGCACAGGTAATGCCTTTAATCAATAATGTGGCTGCTGCCGTGTCGTCTTCGTAGCTGCAAAACTTTTGTTGAACACTCGGCTCGTCGTACAGTGCGTACTTTTCCTGTTGATCGGATAAGTCTGTTGCTTGCTCTGCATTAGCGGTTCGGAATTGGTAATAGTTTTCCAGACCAGCACCGGAAATGGTTAAGGCAACGGCTTGGCAGCCAATACAACAGAAAGATCGGGATTCCTGGTCTATTTCGGACGAAATATCTACATTAGCCGGTACAGGCTCGCCACAGTGATAACAACTAGTATCTTGCATAATCAGGGAAACGGCGTAGGGCGAACCCTACGCAAAAATTAATCGGCTGTAACCGTTAGGTCAGTGGAAAGAGGAAAGAAAACTTCGCCCTTGAGTACCCAATCCGGGTTATGTAATGCCTGGATTCGAAGGTAGTGCTTGCCGTCCGGTGCGGTGTCCAGCTGGGTTGTGTAACGACCACTTCCCTGGTGAGTCATGACCAGCTTGAGATCCTGATCTTTGATGATCGGGTGGATCAGCTCCAGAACCAGGTTGTCCGGTTGGCTATCCAGTTTGCTGCTGAACTGTAAGCTAAGCTCGCCCGCGCTAATGTCTTTGCTTAATACAATTTGTGTATTTAGTTGTTTGGCGCGCTCTTCTTTTTCAATTCGTTCGTTAATTGTCAGTCCTTCTTTGGAATATTCGTCAGTTACCAGGCCATCTTGAATATGGAAGGAAATATTTAACATGGTTAATCCCAAAACCACGGATAAGATAAGCGGTGCTAACGTAAACCATAGCCAAGGTTGGTTCCAGTTACCTTGGTTTTCATTGCTGTCTGTCATTTAACTACTCTTTGCTGATTCAGAAAGGCTGACCATTATAGCCAGCCTAAGATGCTACCGACGGCGAGGCCCCATAAAGCGGCTTTCGGACTCGGCAGAGATTTGTTCGTCACTCTCTGCGACCACTTTGAAATAGATTGGTTCACTACGAGAGGATAACTTTTCTGCAGGGACTACAACGCTGATCGGGACCTGGCTGATCTCACCGGATTTGAGTGAGATCTTGGTGTCGCCAATGATGGATAAGTCTTCAAAGCCTTCGGCTGATAAAATATAGGTCTCAGCGTGCTGGGACTTATTCATAACCCGGATATTGTAACTGTTTTCGATGTCGCCTTTGTAGTTTTCCCTGAATAAGTTTGCACCGCGACCACGATCTACTTCCAAATCCACGGGAATAAGCGTGAACAGGTTGTACATCAGTGCGCTGAACATGACGATTAGAGCGACGATATAGCCAATAAATCTTGGACGGAATAATTTCCACTCATTACCTTTCAGCTGGTGTTCGCTGGTGTATTTGATCAAGCCTCGCTCATAGCCGACCTTGTCCATAATGCTGTCGCAGGCTTCGATACACTTGGCGCAGGCTATGCACTCGTATTGCAGTCCGTCACGGATGTCGATACCAACAGGACAAACCTGAACGCACATGGAGCAGTCAACGCAGTCGCCCAGCCCTAGTTCTTTGGGATCGGCGTTTTTCTTACGAGGACCCCGGTCTTCCCCGCGTGCTTCATCATAAGAAACAATCAGGGTGTCTTTATCGAACATGACCGCCTGAAAACGGGCGTAAGGACACATATATATGCAGACTTGTTCTCTTAACCAGCCAGCGTTGAGATACGTCATTACCGTAAAGAAGCCAAGCCAGAATAGGGTAGTGGTGTCCGTATCGAAGGTGAAAATATCGGTAACCAGTTCCCGAACCGGTGTGAAATAACCGATAAAGGTAATTGCGGTAGCAAACGCAAACAATAACCACAGTGCGTGCTTGGTCATGCGCAACGCTAACTTTTTGGGGCTGAAAGGTTGTTTGTCGAGCTTGATGCGTGCGTTTCGGTCACCTTCAACCTGCTTCTCAATCCACATGAAGATAAAAGTCCACACCGTTTGAGGGCAGGTATAACCACACCAGATTCGTCCGGCGAACATGGTAATGGCAAACAGCCCAAAGGCGCAGATGACCAGAAACATGGATAGCAGCATTAGATCCTGGGGCCACAAGGTGATGCTAAAGATATTAAACTGGCGGTTCGGGATATCCCAAAGTACGGCCTGATGGCCATTCCAATTGACCCAGGCGGTACCAAAGAACAAAACAAAGAGGAGCCAGCCACCGATTTTTCGAAAGTTGGTGAATTGGCCTGTGATGGCTCGTACCTGGATCTTGTCCCGGCTTTTGATGGCTTCGTCGCCAGTGAACATCACTGCTGGATCTGTATCGACGTCTTTAGTCGGGATCTTATCGCCCATGGATGCCTCTTCATTAATCATTACTTAATGCGGGGGTATTATCTTTATCTGCCTTTTAAATGTATAGGCGAAAAACAAAAAATGCGGCTAAAAAGCCGCATTTTTTACTAACTAGATGATATGAATCATTTGTTAGATAAGCTGTAGATGTAAGCAGAAAGAATATGAACTTTCTGTTCACCCAGCAGGTCTTCGTGTGCAGGCATTACACCGTTACGACCGTTACGGATAGTGTGCTTAACACGTTGTAAGGTACCACCGTAAAGCCAGATGTTGTCTGTCAGGTTTGGTGCGCCAAACAATTCGTTGCCTTTACCGTCCTGACCGTGACACGCTGCACAGTTGCTGTATAACTCTTTACCGCGAGCCGCTGCTTCTGCATCAACTTCGTCACGGCCGCTCAGGCTTAGTACGTAATGAGCAACGTCGTTTACGCCTTCTTCACCTAAAGAGTCACCCCATGCTGGCATCGCACCGTTACGACCGCTCATGATGGTCGTTTTGATGGTATCACCAGAACCACCGTACAACCAGTCGTTGTCCGTTAGGTTAGGGAAGCCATAACCACCGCGAGCATCTTGACCGTGACATACAGCACAGTTGTTCAAGAACAAACGGCGACCCATTTTATTAGCTTCTTCAGCATCTGCTTTAACTTGTGCATCATCGCTATTAAGGTTATTTGCTAGTTGCTCAACAGGCACAGAGGCGTATTTCTCAAAGATCGGACCATACTTTTCTTGGTGCGCTTGTTGATCGGCTTCCAGGCGAGTCAGGTTAGTGATGCCTGAAATACCCATGGAGTTACCCATTGGGTAAACAGCCAAATAACCCAGACCCCAGAAGATGGTGCCGTAGAATAACCACAACCACCACTTCGGCATAGGGTTGTCATACTCTTCAATACCATCGAAGGTATGATGCATTTTACGATCCGGAGAGTCCGAACCTTTAATCGTTTTTGCGAAGTGCAGCAGATACAGGAAGCTTAGGATCAAGCCAACACTGATGATCCAGACCCACAAGCTCCAGAATCCTGTGAGCACATTTTCTTCTGCCATGATTTACTCCTGATTCTTCTTGTCAGAAGAGGCTGAATCTTCTTCGTCTTTGTCTGCGAAAGGAAGATTAGCCGCTTCATCAAATGGTTTTTTGCGTTTTGAACTGAAGGTCCACACAATGATGCCAGCGAATACAACTGCCATAAAAATTGTGGCCAGACCTCTTAAATCATTAATGTCCATCAGTTCAATCCCCGTGTTTTTCTTAAATTACGGTTGCAAATTAACGCTTGTCTTTAAGTGCTGTACCCAGGTTTTGAAGGTACGCTACCAGTGCGTCGATCTCACGCTTACCGCGAACTTCTGCACGAGCATTATCAATTTGCTCATCAGTGTACGGTACGCCCAGAGTGCGCAAGGCCGCCAGCTTCTTACCTGTGTCGTCACCTGTTAGTTTATTTTCAAACAACCATGGGAACGCAGGCATGTTTGAATCAGGTACTACATCACGCGGGTTATAAAGGTGAGCACGGTGCCATTCATCACTGTACTTACCACCTACACGGTGAAGGTCAGGACCAGTACGCTTAGAACCCCACAAATGTGGGTGATCGTAAACGTATTCACCTGCTACCGAGTAGTGACCGTAGCGCTCAACCTCAGCACGTAGCGGACGAACCATTTGGGTGTGACATACGTTACAGCCTTCACGGATGTAGATGTCTTTACCTTCCTGTTGAAGCGCTGTCAGAGGCTTAAGGCCTTCAACAGGTTCAGTGGTCTGCTTTGCAAAGAACAAAGGAACGATTTCAACAAGAGCACCGAAGCTGATACCGATCAAACTAAGAACGATCATCAGGCCGATATTCTTCTCGACTGTTTCGTGTTGCATATTCTACTCCTTGCTCCTGATTATGCCGCTTGAGCTTGAGCAGCTGTTGCTTGCTCAGATTTTGCTTGACGGATTGTGCGATAGAAGTTGTATGCCATGACAAACATACCGCTTAAGAACACAGCACCACCTAGTACACGCATGCCGTAACCGAACTTGCTGTATACCACACTGTCTACGAAGCTGAACTTCAATGTGCCGTCAACATCAACCGCTTTCCACATTAGACCCTGACCGATACCGTTGATCCACATCGCAACGATGTAAAGAACTGTACCAATTGTAGCCAACCAGAAGTGAAGGTTGATCGCACCTGTGCTGAACATTTCCTTACGGCCATATAGGCGAGGAAGCATGTGGTAAAGTGCACCGATGGATACCATGGCAACCCAGCCAAGAGCACCAGAGTGTACGTGACCTACAGTCCAGTCTGTGTTGTGCGAAAGCGCGTTTACAGATTTGATTGACATCATCGGACCTTCGAAAGTCGACATGCCGTAGAAAGAAAGAGAAACAACCAGGAAGCGAAGGATAGGGTCGTTGCGCAATTTGTGCCATGCGCCAGACAACGTCATCATACCGTTGATCATACCACCCCAAGACGGAGCAAGAAGGATCACTGACATTACCATACCAACGTTTTGAGCCCACTCAGGAAGTGCAGAGTAGTGTAGGTGGTGAGCACCTGCCCAGATGTAGATAGAAATTAGTGCCCAGAAGTGAACAACTGACAAACGATATGAGTAAATCGGACGCTCAGCTTGCTTAGGTACGAAGTAGTACATGATGCCAAGGAAGCCAGCCGTCAGGAAGAAACCTACCGCGTTATGGCCGTACCACCACTGAACCATTGCATCAACCGCACCAGCGTATACGTAGTAAGACTTCCACATGCTGATTGGAAGCTGCATGCTGTTACCGATGTGAAGAACTGCAACTGTCAGAATAAAGGCAACGTAGAACCAGTTGGCTACATAAATGTGCTTGGTTTTACGATTACGGATAGTGCCGATAAATACGATTGCGTATGAAATCCATACCAGTGCAATCAGGATGTCGATAGGCCATTCCAACTCAGCGTATTCGTGTGAAGAAGTGATTCCTAGCGGTAGCGTGATAGCTGCTGCCACGATAACTGCTTGCCAACCCCAGAAAGTGAATTTCACCAGAGGTTCAAACGCTAAGCGAGTCTGACATGTACGTTGAACAACGTAATAAGACGTTGCAAACAAGGCACAACCACCGAATGCAAAGATTACGGCGTTAGTATGTAGTGGGCGAAGACGACCAAAATGCGTCCATGGCAGATTTAGGTTCATTTCAGGCCATAGAAGTTGCGATGCAATTAAAACACCGACTCCCATGCCAACAATACCCCATATCACGGTCATGATAGCGAACTGGCGCACAACCCCATAATTGTAGGTTGGGTGTTCGAAGGTAGACTGATTCGCAGTAGCACTCATATCAGTTTCCAGGCTTAGTTAGTTATGGTTTAAGAAATCGCGCGCAAGTATGCGTAAATCCGACATACAATGCAAACGAAGGTTTGAATTATATGGATTCTTCATTTAGAAATGAATGTGTTAGTGCCAATTAACCCTATGATCTATGTCAGTATTTTGGGTGTTTTTGGGAAAATCGAGTATTCAGAGTGTAGATCAAGCTAGGAGATTTATGGAGTTTATTACAAATCCGTCAAAATCAGGCTCCTCGGAGTTGACCTTTTTATTTGCTCATGGGGCGGGTGCACCCATGGACTCGGACTTTATGTCGGAGGTGGCTGACTTATTTGCAGAGCGTGGAGTTAACGTGGTGCGCTTTGAGTTTCCTTATATGCAGGAGCGACGGGTTTCAGGCAAGAAGCGACCTCCGGATAGGGCTCCGAAATTGCTGGCGTGTTTTCAGGAAGCCATTGAGCAACTTGCGTTAGATTCCGGTCACTTGTTTATCGGTGGTAAATCCATGGGCGGACGTATGGCAAGTATGTTAGCAGCGGAATCTGGTTTACCTATAAAAGGCTGCATGTGCTTTGGTTACCCGTACCATGCACCGGGGAAACCTGAAAAAGTTCGGAACGAGCATTTTGCTGATCTACAGGTACCGATACTTGTGCTTCAGGGGGAGCGAGATGCCTTCGGTACCAAAGAGGAAATACTGGGCTATTCGACGTTCGATCACGTCGAACATATTTGGATCACGGATGGAAATCATGACTTGAAGCCTCGAAAGGCCTCCGGAGTAACCCAGCAAGAAAATCTGGTCTTGGCTGTCGAGTCCTCGGTTGCGTGGATGCAGTCGGTTGCTCAGTCATAAGTGAGTCATTAGAGCGAGTGATATAAAGAGAGATATGTAGAGAGATATAAAGGCCGCTTTCACAATAAACTGCGGGGCAGCGGCCTTCGGGGTAATAAGCACATGCCTGCAGTAAGTTGCAGGCTATCTACAGGTTAAGTGCTTATCTGCTTAGGTCTTTTAATCAAATTGATTTAATAGCTGCTTTTGATCATCCGCCAGATCTTTCAAAGAGTTACTTAGTTCAGAGGAACGCTCCATCGCTTTTAAAGTGTTGCTGCTGTGTTCCATAACGCGGCTGATCTTTTCCTGAATGATGCTGGTTTGTTGCGATTGTTGTTCGGTAAAGGCAGAGATTTCTTCCGACATTAATTTGATCTCATCAACCGCATTTTGGATTTCTTCCAAAGAAAGGCCGGCTTCCGTGACTTGTTCCACGCCAGTTTCCGTAGTGGCTTTACTGCCCTGCATGGTCGTTACGGCTTGAGATGCTTCAGAAATGAGTTGCTCTATGATTTCATGGATTTGATTGGTCGACTCTTGGGTTTTCATTGCTAATGAGCGGACTTCGTCTGCTACTACTGCAAACCCCCGGCCTTGTTCCCCGGCTCGCGCGGCTTCGATAGCCGCATTTAATGCTAATAAGTTGGTTTGATCGGCGATACCTTTAATGACATCCACAAATTTGCTGATTTGATCGCAACGCTGTGCCAGTTGATCTACGGTCTTCTCTGCGTGATCTACTGAAGTAGAAGATTCTCTGATGGTATTAATGGTCTCCCTGATAATGTAATTGCCTTTATCACTCAATTCGTGGGCTTTTTGAGTGAGTTCGCGAGATTTTTCCAGCTTATTAAAGATGGAAGTAATGCCTTCAAGGATGTCTGTGGTTTCACCAAGCACGTCTGAAAGCTCTGTTTGCTGTTTTCGGATGTGTGTCTGGGTGGTTTGTGTAGAGGCATGGCTTTCCCTCACTGCCTCCGTTAACTGTGAGGAACTAAGGTTAATACGTTTTACTATGGTTTTTAATCGAAAGTTGGCTGCTTTTAAATGTAGCGCCAGTTCGTTCGCTTTATGTGGTGCCCCAAGATACATATATTGAATAAAGTCGGAATCCGCATTGTCCGACGCTTGAGGTAACGCCATTTTGAGTTGTCGCTTAAACAACTTGCCTGCTGCAATGCAGCCAATAAGGGCGAGAGGCAGGCTTGCTAACCAACCTATGTATTGGTGACCGAGTAATGCGACTATAAACAAGGCGAAACAGAAACTGTATTCCAGGAATTCTGAAAACTTGGCATAAAAAGGAACCGGGGCTTTTCCATCGTTTAGCCTTTGGTAGACAGTTTCAGTGCGCTTGATTTGATCGTCTTGTGCTTTACGACGCACGGATTCATAGCCGGTAATTCTACCGTGTTCCTTGATAGGGCTGACGTAAGCATCGACCCAGTAGTGATCTCCGGATTTTGCCCGGTTTTTAACAATGCCCATCCAGGCTTTGCCGGCTTTTAAGTGGTTCCAAAGGTCCGCAAAAACGGCCTGTGGCACGTCCGGATGTCTTACCAGATTATGTGCCTGGCCAATCAGTTCTTCTTCCGAAAAACCTGCAAGCTCAATGAAGTCGTCGTTGATCTCTGTGATGACTCCTTTTTCTGTTGTGACAGACACAATTTCATGCCGATCCTCCACAGGGATGTTCTTCTGGGTGACAGGTAGATTTTTTTTCATGATCGAGTCCCGATAACTGCTTGGGCCTGGGCATCTTTCTAGAAGTCTGCATCAGCCGCTATCAGTGATAGTTTTAATAAATAATAGATTGTTATGTTTTGTGCGGTAGGTTCTGGTGTAAGACAGCTTGTTGCAAACGCCATGAAACCCATCGCCAGTTAGTGAGGCGAAATGTCTGTAAGTTCTTTTTATGTCAACTATGCGTATTAAATAGTCGGAAGGTTATGTCGGTAAGCAAGGATAAAACTTGAGTTAAAAGTCAGGAAAGCAGGGGCTTTCCTGAGCGTAATGTTATACGTGTTCCAGGATGGTGATCTTTTCTGGCTCGGACAGCATAGGGTCGATGCGGTACATGATTTCCCTGCGGGCTTCCGAATGGCTCCAGTTCTGCCAATCCTGGATGGAACGCCATTTGGACAATGTCAGTCTGCGGAGCGGGTTGTTGGCATCTTTCATCGGCTCGCCTGCCAAAAATCCGGGCGCTTGAATTGCAGATTGCAAGGTCGATCTGACCGCTTCTTCATAAATATCTTCAAGACCGTCCATTATGTGTCGTTCAATCAGTACTCTAATCACTACGAGATCCTTTTGTTGTTGCTTCTATAGATAAAGTTTAGCGTGTCCTATTGGGTTTGCTATCAGAACCGCGTTACGCTTTGAAACTCATCAATTTACTGAGATAAGTAGGTTGTAAAGAAATCCCAGCAGAATTTCAAGGATTGCAGTATCATAGCGCCTTTTTATATGTCTGTTATACCTTATTTGACTTAATGGTTTGGTTTTGTTGTGAAAACACCGATAGAGATTAATGTGGTGGCGGAAACGTTACCGGAGCGAACGAATTACCGGAAAACCTCTCCTAATCAACGCTTGGCCGAGTCGAGAACATTATTAAGCTTTTCCAGTCTGGCACCGGGTTCTTTTAAAGCCGAGGGTAAAGGGGGTGGTTTGACTGAAGGTGATGTGTTGTATGTCTCACTGAAAGGCAGTAAAACACTTAGTTTACCTTTGGTTGTGGCAAAGATTTCCTACCTGATTGAGCCGGCGGACCATTGGCAAGCGGAGTTGCATGGCGAGCCGTTCGGACAATTAAAGATTCATGTTTGGCAGGTTAAGTGCGATGTCTGCCAGACTAAAACCCCGCTTGAGTTTGTGAGCCGATCAGAAGATTCTTCTGACGAACTGGTGTTTCACGCAGAAACCCGTCTGGTCGCGCTGGGATGGAAAAAATCTGAAGGGCAGCATATATGTCCGGGGTGCGCAAAGACACACTAACTGCTTATTGAATATATGTAGGTTGAATAGATGACAGAGAAGAATGTTCCTGAATTTCAATATGAATTGGATGCCAAAGGGCTGATGTGTCCGGAACCTGTTATGTTGTTGCATAAAAAGGTGCGTGAGATGTTATCGGGTGACGTGTTGAAAGTTGAAGCGACTGATCCTTCCACGACACGTGATATTCCTCAGTTTTGTAAGATGCTGGATCACACGCTTATTCAAGAAGATGTAGAAGACAGTGTCTACATTTATTACATACAGCGCCGTTAAGGGCATGGGCGAGCTCTAATTTAACCAACTGCATTGCAAGCCAAGAATTTAACCAACTGTCAAGAACAGTTATGACGAAAGATGGCTGTATGGTTGCAAATTAGGCATTTGCAG
>JBFHTA010000006.1:0-33639 GCA_041590855.1 Pseudomonadales bacterium | reverse complement strand
CTCATGACACACCATTACCTCAATACGCTTGACCATCCTGTATTGTTCTTCCCTTCAACCAACCCTAGAAAACTGACATGTTTAAAGTGTATTTTAAACATCCTGATCCAAAGGGAAATGAAAAGCAAACCTAAACACGACCTTGTTCGGAAGTTACTTGTATTATTTATGAAACATCCGTCAACAAAGTATCTTTCGCGTATTTGATGTGATCAGAAGTAAAGCCTCGATTTGCAAAAAAACGAAATACTTTCTGATACGATGAATAATCCGAGACTTGTTCCGGAGTAAATCTGCGCTCCATTACATTGAAGGCAATGTCATAAAAGTCGATTTGCTCCTCCTCTACGGCCTGATCAAATAAAGCTCTGGGAATTCCCTTCATAGCGAGTTCCCGCGAGATTTTTAACGGGCCATTCCCTGCGTTGGCTTTATGACGAACCAACATACAAGCAAAACGCGTATCGCTTTGATACCCAGCCTGCTGTAACTCCTCCAACAACTCATCAATCAACGATAAGAACAAGGAATTCGGCAGTGAGTGACTGACATTGGATAGCTTTCCTGTTAATTCACGTACCGAATATTCCCGCCTGGCCAGTAACTCAATGGCTTTAGATTTCAGAGCAGAGCGTACTTGCTGAATTTCAGATTCAGAAGTCTGATGACTCAAAACAGGATCAGTAGTGTCCATACTTACTTTTCCCCATACAAAGTTACCCATTCACCACCCCGCCAGACTGTCAGCTGCAGAGGTGCCTCGCGGTTTGACAGGTAATCCCGCACATTAAGAAAACCGTCTTTTGAAACAAAAATCGGATGAGGCCCAACCTGAATGATGACATCACCACCAATCATAATATCTGCCGCACCCGGAATTTGAACAGGTAAGATACCCGGCTTAAGTCCCAATCGATCAGCAGGTGATCCCTTAGCCACACGCTGAACCAGTAGACCTTGTGAATGAGGAACATTTAAGGCACGAGCCAATTCCCCTTTAATAGGAATAATATCTGCCCCAATCCAGGAAGGAGGTCGATTTAAGATCAAGTCCTCGATCATATTAATACTGGCTACAAAACCTAAACCTTCATTTCCTCCGGAGCGTGATCGAATATGACTCACGATTCCCATCAGACGGCCATCGGTATTAAACATGGGGCCACCGGAACTACCAGAATTAATGGCGGCATCGGTTTGAATGAATTCCATCGAGATCAGATCATCATACACACGGCGACCACTAACATTCCCCACCGAAAGGGTGTGCTCCAATCCATAAGGAGCCCCAACGACAAAAACTTCCTGCCCTACTTTCAACAGATCGGAATCGCCTAATTCGGAAAAAGACACTGAGTCAGGTACCGAATCCAACTGAATTAACGCTACATCCGCCAAATAAGAGCTGCTAATCACTTTAGCTGTGGTCGATTCTCCCGATTTAAACGTCACCTCAATGCTTTCCGCCAAATTCACCACATGCGAGGCCGTCAAAACCAATCCCTTTTGATCAATTAATACTCCGGAACCCAATTCTGACGACTTTTTTTCTGAGACACCCTGAGCAGAGACTTTTTGCTCATGAACAACGGTTTTTAATACCACCACACTGTCCATCACTCTTTGATACGCTTCACTGACATCTACAGCCCAGGCATGACTCGTGAAAAACAAATAGCAACCTAAAACAACGGCGGAAACACGTTTGAATAATCTCATTATCTTCTGTCTTATAAATTAGTGTTTAAAAGTACTAAATATAACGAACTGTCTTTGGAAAATCCTTGGGGAGACGCATAAAAAAAGCGAGTACTAAACTCGCTTTTTCAAGGTGCTAATCTTCAAGGAACCAACCTTCAAAGTAATAGGTTTCAAGTTACTAAAACTTAAAGCTCCAATTCACCTTCTTCAGGTGCAGCTTCGGCAACTGGCTTCACTGTTTCCAGTAACTGGCTACGAATATTGCCTTCAATTTCATTAGCAATTTCCATATGTTCTTCCAGATACTTAGCCGCGTTAGCTTTACCTTGTCCGATCTTATCGCCATTGTAGCTGTACCATGCACCAGCTTTCTGTACCAATCCAAGCTTAACACCTAAATCAATTACTTCGCCCAAACGGTAGATACCAGAACCATACATAATTTGGAATTCTGCTTGCTTAAACGGTGGAGAAACCTTGTTCTTAACCACTTTCACACGAGTTTCGTTGCCCACTACTTCATCACCGTCCTTAATCGAGCCGGTACGACGAATGTCCAAACGAACAGAGGCGTAGAATTTAAGTGCGTTACCACCTGTTGTGGTTTCAGGATTACCGAACATCACACCAATCTTCATACGAATCTGGTTAATGAAAATCGCCAAGCAACCCGACTGCTTAATATTACCTGTTAACTTACGAAGCGCTTGAGACATCAGACGCGCTTGAAGGCCAACATGAGTATCACCCATCTCACCTTCAATCTCAGCTTTTGGTGTTAAAGCCGCAACCGAATCCACCACCAATACATCAACGGCATTGGAACGAACCAGCATGTCGGCAATTTCTAACGCCTGCTCACCCGTGTCCGGTTGAGAAACTAACAGTTCATCAACATTTACACCCAGTTTTTCAGCATAGATAGGGTCAAGAGCATGTTCCGCATCGATAAATGCACAGGTTTTACCTTGTTTTTGAGCTTCTGCAATGGTGCTTAATGTCAAAGTCGTTTTACCAGAGGACTCAGGACCATAGATTTCAACAATACGACCATAAGGTAAACCGCCAATGCCTAACGCAATGTCCAAGCCTAAAGAACCTGTAGATACAGATGGGATTTGTTCTCTAGGGGCATCACCCATCTTCATAACAGCGCCTTTACCAAATTGGCGCTCGATTTGACTCAGTGCGGCATCCAGGGCTTTCTTTCTATTGTTGTCCACGTTTTTGTCCTCAACCAAATACTGTATATTTAGACAGATTAAAGCACAGTGTTTTTTCAATTACTATACTTTTATACAGTATTTTTGAAATTAATTTAACTTATTCAATAAACCTTCCAGTGCAGCGATCAAGGTTTGATAACGAACCTGTTCTCTGTCACCTTCAAAATGAAACAGTGAGCTGGAAATTATCTCATTAACTGACCAGCCAATCCAAACGGTTCCGACCGGCTTTTCAGGTGAACCGCCTCCAGGCCCCGCAATACCAGACACAGCTACGGAAACTCGGCCAAAATTCAGATTAGCGGCGCCTGATGCCATTGCTTCAACTACTTGCTGACTGACCGCACCATAGTCGATAAGCAAGGCTTCAGGAACTCCCAGTAACCGTTGCTTCGCAGAATTGGAATAGCTAACAATCCCTGTATTAAACCAGCCAGAACTGCCAGGGATTTCAGTTATGGCCTGAGCAATCCAACCACCCGTACAGGACTCGGCTGTCACCAATGCCTCCTTTCGGGAAAGCAAGGAAGTCCCAATCTCTGTGGATAGCTGGGTAATACGAACCTGCTGTTCTTCTGAAATAGCCATACAAAACTCTTAGACTGATAAGAATATCCGCTATCAAACTCGATATTTCATCAAGAAACAAGCGCCGGCCTCCAGGAATAATTACGCGGCACTCGTTCACTTCGTTCATTTACCTCATTCATTTTTTTCAAACCACTGAAATTCGTAAATGATTATCATAGAATGTCCGGTTTGTTCATCCTTAGATCATTTAGCACTTCAGGATAATTCATGGCGAAGCAAAGCAAAGACACATCTTCTCAGCACACTCCGATGATGCAGCAATACTTCAAAATCAAGCAGGAACATCCCAATGAGCTGGTGTTCTATCGGATGGGAGACTTCTATGAATTATTCTATGACGACGCAAAACTGGCGTCTGAACTGTTAGATATTACGTTAACAGCACGAGGTAAATCCGGCGGCCAGCCAATACCAATGGCAGGCATTCCATACCATGCTGCAGAAGGTTACGTCGCTCGATTAGTTAAATTCGGCCGCTCAATTGCGATTTGCGAACAGGTTGGTGATCCGGCAACCTCGAAAGGTCCCGTAGAACGAAAAGTCGTTCGGGTAGTCACGCCGGGTACATTAACCGATGAAGCTTTTCTGGAAGAACGACGTGATAACCTATTGTGCGCAGTGTACAGCCATGATCAAGTGTTCGGCATCGCCACCATGGAACTTTCGAGTGGCCGTTTCACGGTTTTGGAAGCGCCTGATCAGGAAAGCCTGCTAGGAGAAATTGAGCGCCTTTCGCCAGCCGAGCTGCTTGTGTCCGAAGATTCGATTCTGGTCGATGTGTTTGCTGAGCGCATGGGGCTACGTAAAGTTCCACCCTGGAATTTCGACAGCGAAACCGCCCAGCGGTTACTGACCAAACAATTCAAAACCCAGTCGCTACAAGGCTTTGGTTGTGACGACATGCCAATCGCTATTATTGCAGCAGGGGCACTATTAAGTTACGCACGGGATACCCAACGTTCCGAACTACCGCACATTACGTCGATTTCACCTGAAATTCGGGATGAATCGCTACTGATGGATGCTGCCACTCGCAGAAATCTGGAGATTGATAGCAACCTGATGGGCGGCCATCAGTTCACACTTGCAGCATTGATGGACAGATGCGGAACCGCCATGGGCAGCCGACTGCTGCGACGCTGGTTAAATCGTCCTATTCGAAACCACCAGCAGCTTAACGCGCGACAACAAGCCATCAGTACCCTGACAGACAACTATTTGTTTGAAGACCTTTTATCGGTGCTCAAACAAATTGGTGATATTGAACGAATCCTAGCCCGTGTCGCTTTAGGTTCGGCGCGACCACGAGACCTGGCACGACTCAGAGACACCTTCCATTTGTTGCCTGAACTGCAACACCTTCTTTCAAACCAGGATTGCGAGCTCCTGAATACACTGAAACAACAAATCAGTGACTACCCTGAACTCTGTGATTTACTGACCCGAGCCATCATAGACAATCCTCCTGTGGTTATTCGTGACGGCGGTGTCATTGCAGAAGGTTATGACGGCGAACTGGATGAATTGAGAGGTCTCAGTGAAAACGCGGGGCAATTCCTGGTTGATTTGGAAACGCGAGAAAAAGAACGCACTGGCTTATCTACCTTAAAAGTCGGATATAACCGGGTACATGGCTACTTCATCGAACTCAGTAAGCAACAAAGCGATGAAGCACCTGCCGAGTACATTCGACGTCAGACTCTGAAAAATACCGAGCGCTTTATTACACCAGAGCTGAAAGAATTTGAAGATAAGGCCCTCAGTAGTAAGAGTCGTGCACTGTCTCGGGAAAAAGCCCTTTATGAAGAACTGGTGCAGCGCTTGGCTGACTCTTTGTCAGCCCTTAAAACCACCGCTTCCGCCTTATCGGAGTTGGATGTACTGACCAGTTTTGCCGAACGTGCAATCTCATTGAACTTGGTAAAACCACAGTTGGTTGAAGACACAGGCATTCAAATTACAGCAGGTCGTCATCCGGTAGTTGAAGACCTGTTGGACGACCCCTTTGTACCTAACAGTGCAGAGTTGACCCGACAAAACTCAATGATGATCATTACCGGTCCGAACATGGGCGGTAAATCCACCTATATGCGACAAATCGCGCTGATTGCTTTGCTTGCACACACTGGCAGTTTTGTACCAGCCGAAGCGGCCACCATCGGCAGTTTGGATCGAATCTTCACACGGATGGGCTCATCGGACGACGTTGCCGGCGGTCGGTCGACCTTTATGGTGGAAATGACTGAAACCGCAAATATCCTCAATAACGCCACCAGCCAAAGCCTGGTGATTATGGACGAAGTCGGTCGAGGTACCAGTACCTTTGACGGCCTTTCATTGGCCTGGGCCAGTGCAGAGCATCTTGCCAAACTGGGCAGCCTAACCCTGTTTGCAACGCACTACTTTGAAATGACCGAGTTGCCTGAACTTCATAACAATACGTGCAATGTTCATCTAACGGCGACCGAGCATGATGATCACATCATCTTTATGCACTCTGTACAACAAGGCCCGGCAAGCAAGAGTTATGGCCTGCAAGTAGGACAGTTGGCCGGTGTGCCACCGGCCGTCATTCAAAGTGCCAAGCGAAAATTGGCGGAACTGGAAACTGAAAGAGTCTCCACAGTACCTCATGCTCAACAACCAGCAGGGCCAACCGGACCAACTGACGCGAAAGATAACCAAACTGCGCTGTCGAGAGATGCTGATTCTCCCTTCCAGGCGGACATGTTTATCTCACCAGTGAATGATAAAGTGCTTTCACTATTAAGTGATTTATCGCCGGATGATTTAACACCGCGCCAGGCGCTGGAAGCCTTATACCAGTTGAAAGAGGCCGCCCAATAAGAGGAATGATTCTTATTCATTCTCTTTTAAGTGGCTTTAGAAACTCAGCCCATATCCTTTATCGGTAAAACTAAGGTATTGGGCTAAGTCATTCGCTTGCGCTAACTTCCTCCAAATCTTAGAATACGTGAAATTTTTGGCGTAGCTGTTCAAAATTGGCCGATTCATTTGGCCTGACAAGCAGTCTGTATGAGGCTTTGTAAAAACATCACGAGCGCGGAAGAATAGAATCCAAGACACCGTTCTATTGTTAATAACGGAGTCAGGATTTAACAAACCGACGTTTCACCCAGTGTCGTTTTTACACAGCGTTTAATCAAGACGGTTTCTCTGAACTTCATCACTGGCAGCGCGACCAAAATATGATGAGGAGAATAACTAGATGACCTTTGTTGTAACTGAGAACTGTATTAACTGTAAGTACACAGACTGTGTTGAAGTATGCCCGGTTGATTGCTTTTATGAAGGCCCGAACTTCTTGGTAATCCACCCGGACGAGTGCATCGACTGCGCATTGTGTGAGCCAGAGTGTCCGGCAGAAGCGATCTTCTCTGAAGACGATTTACCAGCGGGTCAGGAAAAGTTCATCGAGATCAATGCCGAGCTTGCTGAAGAGTGGCCAAACATCACCGAGATGAAAGGCGCGATGGACGACGCAGCAGAATGGGATGGTAAAGAAGGTAAGGCAGACTTGCTTCAGCGTTAATCACCAACGCATCCATCACCCACAAAAAAGGCCGGATATCCGGCCTTTTTTATTGTCTTGAATTTAATAGCGTTTAAGGATTAGCTAAATAGAGAACCACAGCTTAGCCCCTGACTCTCCAAGATCCCTCTCAAACGTTTCAATGCCTCAACCTGAATCTGACGTACGCGTTCACGTGTTAATCCGATTTCACGCCCTACCTCTTCCAGAGTGCTCATCTCATAGCCACGTAAGCCAAAACGTCGTGCCAATACTTCACGCTGCTTTTCACTCAACTGATCCAGCCAATGATCCAAGCTGCCACGAATGTCGTCTTCCTGAGCCACTTCCGCCGGGTCAGACACTTTCTGATCAGAGATTGTATCCAGTAACGATTTATCACTGTGCGGGCCGATCGGTGTATCAACGGATGTCACACGCTCATTCAAGCCAAGCATCTTTTTCACATCGCCAACCGGCTTATCCAGCAGCTCTGCAATTTCTTCCGGTGTCGGTTCGTGATCCAGCTTTTGCGTCAGTTCACGAGCAGCACGAAGATAAACATTCAGCTCTTTAACCACATGAATCGGCAAACGAATGGTACGTGTCTGATTCATGATCGCACGCTCAATGGTTTGTCGAATCCACCAGGTCGCGTAGGTAGAGAATCGGAAGCCACGCTCAGGGTCGAACTTTTCCACTGCACGAATCAACCCAAGATTTCCTTCTTCGATCAGATCCAACAACGTCAGACCCCGGTTGATGTAACGTCGTGCAATTTTAACCACTAAACGTAAGTTACTTTCGATCATACGTTTACGCCCAGCTTCTACGCCTTTCTGGGCCAAACGTGCGTAATAAACCTCTTCTTCTGGAGAGAGTAACGGTGAGAAGCCTATCTCGTTCAAGTACAACTGGGTTGCATCCAGATTCTTCGACTGAGTTGCGGCGGCAAGTTTTACAGATTCATCATTGTCGTCAGCATCATCCATGCTCTCGTCAAATTCTTCAACTGCAACGATTTCATCCTCGAGATCAATGCGATGATCTTCTGCTTGTAGTGCCATGATGTTTATCCTTCTTATAGTTCACCATTGTTAACCTGACCCCTTAATCAGGCCTACATTCGAACAGTACTGACAGACTCTGTTCTATGTCCTAAACGTGGTTTTATCGTTTAGGTAAATAGTGCAGCGGATTTACCGGCTTTCCATCTTTCCGAATCTCAAAATGAAGCTTCGGACGATTGGTTCCTGTGGAACCAATTTCAGCAATTTTCTGGCCGGCTTTAATGATCTGATTTTCCTTCACCAGTAGCTTATTATTATGAGCATAGGCGCTGAGGTATTTGTCATCGTGGTGGATAATCACCAACTTTCCATAACCTCTTAAACCGCTACCAGCAAATACAACCCTTCCCTTCGCTGCCGAATAAACAGGCTCACCCAATTTACCCGCTATATCAATACCTTTGTTAAAACGGGCGTTTGAAGAAAAGGTTCCGATCACTTTTCCACTGGCAGGCCACTGCCATTGGATTTTTCCTACAGAGCGTTTTTCGGTTGACTGTCGAACTATTGGCACTTTTTCTTTTGGCTTAGTACTCCTCTTTACATCATTGTTTTTATTAGATTTAGCAGGTTTGGAACGTTTTGGTTTGGAAGGTGTTTTGAGCTTGATTCGTTGGCCCGGATAAATGGTATAAGGCGCTTTGATACCATTTAACGCAGCCAACTGTTTGAAGTTTTTGCCATAATTCCAAGCAATGGAATACAGTGTTTCACCCCGGCTTACTACATGGTGAGAAGCCGATTTCTCACGGACAGAAAGTTTCTTGGATTTAGAATAATCAATCGATGAAACAGGAGCATATCCCGATTTACCAGCACAACCTCCCAACAGCATAGCTAAGATAGCCATACCAAGGATGAGAAATTGTCTGAAGCTGATAAATGGACGAGTGGACATTAAAAACAATCTGCTGGTTTTTAATGAAAATGTACTTGTTTTTTAACGAATTAGCCAAAAAACTTGCGAAAAAATCGACCAAGCAGGCTCAATCCCAAGTAAAACACTCGGTCAGAGCCATTAATGAACATGTAACTGACTAGTATCAGGTGCGTTTCTGGCGATTAACGTCACCAGAACAAAGCCTGCAATAAAGCAAGCCAAACACAACCCCAGTTGAGGCGAAAGCCCCGTTAAATCCATATAATCGCCCGGCATCACGTTAGCCTGTACCAAAGGCATCTGGGCACCATCAGAGCCTAACCGGTAAACAATGGTCATTTTCCAAGGCCATACCTTGTAGAGAGCCCCGATTAGGAAGCCAGTTAAGATAGCCAATGTTTGGCTGGTGTATTTGTCGAGCATGTGACTAAGAAACTTGGAGAACAACATCAATCCAAGTACACAACCGGACGCAAATACAATAAGTACAGAAAAGTTAAACTGATGTACCGCCTCAAGAATGAAGGTGTACATCCCCAGCAGCAACAAGATAAAACTGCCGGACACCCCTGGCAGAATCATCGCACAGATCGCAAATGCGCCAGACAGAAAGATCATCCATTGATTCTTATCCAATTCCACAGGCACCGCCACGGAAACCAAATAAGCCAACAAAATCCCCAGTAGTACCAACAACTTTTCAATGAATCGCCAACGATCCACTTCCTTTAACACAAACCAGGAAGAAGCCAGGATCAAACCTGCAAAGAACGACCACAAGGGTTCGGGGTAATGAAGCAGAGTCCAGGTGACGGCTTTAGCCAAACTGAGAATACTGATCAGAATTCCTGAACCAAGAATCAACAGGAAAAGACCATCGACGTGACGCCATAATTCGGAAAACTTACCGGCTTTCAGCAGCTTCAACGCCTGTAAATCGAAATGATTGATCGCATACAAAAGGCGACCATAAATACCTGTAATAAAGGCAATGGTGCCACCTGATACACCAGGCACAACATCTGCGGCGCCCATCGCGAGACCTTTAATAAACAACTGTATTTTTTGCGGTGTATCCATCGCTTATCCCAATCAATCCTTAATAGAGTTCTACTAATGCCGGTTTATCGAATACCAGCCAATAAAGGAACAAAACGCGCTGGCTCTACCCGTTCAATTTCAACACCGGACTCAGTTCGGTCAACAATGGTCAGATATTGTTGATCGCCTCCTACCGGAATAACCATACGCCCTCCCATAGCCAACTGGGAGATTAAAGCCTCCGGAATTTGATCCGGTGCTGCAGTTACCATAATAGCATCGAAGGGGCCTTTCTCTGGCCAGCCCATACCACCATCGGTATGTAAAAAATCCACATTGCCAAGCTCAAGTAATTTCATACGACTCTTGGCTTTTTCCTGCAACGGACCAATACGTTCAACCGTAAACACCTGATTGACTAACTGTGCCAACACCGCTGTTTGATAGCCGGAACCAGAACCCACTTCTAGCACATTTCTTGGATGTCCGGCTTGCAGCAAAAGTTCGGTCATTCGGGCAACAGTGTAAGGTTGTGAAAGGGTTTGATTGAAACCAATAGGAAGGGCGGTATCTTCATAAGCACGATGAGAAAGGGCTTCATCGACGAAAATATGTCTGGGTGTAGTACGAATGACGTTCAGTACAATTTCGTCAGAAATGCCTTCTTCCCGTAATCGCTGAACCAAGCGTTCCCGGGTTCTTAGAGAGGTCATTCCTACCCCATTAAGATCTACTGCCTTCACTGAGATTTCCTACAAGTTATTCTTATCCAACCATTGGCCAAGTTGTTCTCTCACACCATGTTCGCACATATCAAAGTGCACCGGCGTTATCGAGACATAGCCTTTTTTTATTGCGTCAAAATCTGTACCGGGTGAATCGTCTGCAACATTTCCAACCCCCGAAACCCAATAACGGGTCTTCCCTCTCGGGTCGGTCACAGGTTCTGGCCGGGCAGCACGTTGCCGATGACCCAACCGCGTCACCTTGAAGCCTCTTATTTGATCCCAAGGTCGATCCGGAACATTAACGTTTAATACGGTGTACGGTGGCATAGGGATGTCCGTGATGCGCTCCAACAAGAGCTGCGCCACAATTTTAGCCGATTCCAGGTGGCGTAAATTACGATCTACATAGGAAATCGCTACCGCCGGTAAGGCCAAACTCCGGCCTTCCAAAGCCGCTGCCACAGTGCCGGAATATAATACATCATCACCAAGGTTTGCACCCGCGTTTATTCCTGAAAAAACACAATCCGGTTCTATCCCAGCAATGCCATTCATCCCCAAATATACGGAGTCTGCAGGTGTTCCATCCACCGAAAACCAGCCTTCTTGAATCTCGGTTGCAGTCAGCGGTCGTGTTAACGTAAGTGAGTTACTGGCTCCGCTGTGATCCCGGTCCGGTGCACACACAGCCACCTCCGCCTTATCTTTTAACGCGTCATGCAATGCGCGTATTCCAGGCGCATTTACGCCATCATCATTAGAAATCAGGATTTTCACATTAAAACTCAATTAATAACTTTGGCTGCCACGTATTCGGGAAAATAGTGTTCGTTTTGCTGAGACCAACTCACTCGCTTCTGGAAGGCTCCATAAGGGCACATATTTCTTTTAGGCAACTGGTGGCGTAACTGCCTTTCGGTAATTCAAACGTCAGCTCGATGTCCTTCTCATTCAAGACATGCCAACTGAAATTCCTGGGAATCACTCTCAGCGCCCGTTGTTCCGGTGAAAAACGTTTCCGGCGGAACTGCTGAAACCAGGATTCATCATCCCAGGACGCCAAAGCTTCCGGTAACGCCGCTTTTTCATCAAACAGATTAATGGCCGGATGAACCTCTCCCGTCGCCAATCGCTCATCCTGCTCATTTTCCACCACAAAACCGGATTTACTCCAATCGAACTGGCCAATTTCTCCCTTCGATAATTGATCCCAGCTCTGCGACACTACCCGCTCAGACAAGCACACATTAAAGAGATACGAACGAACGGCTGATAAATACATGCCTTCCAGGAAACGTTGACGAGGGCGTTTTCCGGTGGACAGCCACTGCTGCGCCTGCTCAAGATTCCCTCGATCAAAACCAAACCGCTGATGACCAAAATAATTTGGAAAGCCTTGCTGCTTAACTCGTTCAAGATTAGCCAACAAAGCATCCAAGTCAGTCACGTCTCGTAGAGTAATGATAAATCGATTGCCAGCATGAACACCGGTTTTAAGCTTCTTACTGTGTCGGGTACGAGTCAGGAAATCAACATTCCGGAACACAGGCAAAGACGGTTCCGCTTTCCCTGGAAGATGCACCGAAAACCATTGCTGGGTGACCGCGTTTTTATCTTTCAGACCACTGTAGGTAACGGCATGTTTGGCCACATTAAAATGCCGGGCTAAATCCCGGGCAATGTCCTGCGTATTTTTTTCGCGTTTTTTGACTTCAAGCCAAAGGTGCTCGCCTTCACCACTGGGCTCAAAGCCCATTAATTCGAAAACCTGGAAATCTTCAGGAGATTGTTTAAAGCCCGCAGAAGGAAGATCCGCCGTATTGACGCTATGAAACGGAAGAGTAAAGAGATCATTCATTTGCAATTAACACCACCGCATGCGCTTCCACGCCTTCTTTTCTGCCAACAAATCCAAGTTTCTCTGTCGTGGTAGCTTTTACATTGACGTCATTTTGAGAAACCGCCAAATCAGACGCCAAGAGCACTCGCATTTGATCAATGTGGGAGGCTAATTTAGGCGCCTGGGCCACAATCGTACAGTCTACATTGATCACCCAATAACCGCGTGCTTTTAATAACTCCATAACGTGACGAAGTAATTTTCGGCTATCGATGTTTTCATAGTCAGAGTCGGTGTCCGGAAAGTGCTGGCCGATGTCTCCCAAAGCCGCAGCTCCCAGTAACGCATCACATAAAGCGTGAATCAACACATCGCCATCCGAGTGGGCGATAAACCCGTGACTGTGAGGAATTTTAACGCCGCCCAAAGTAATGACTTCACCACGTCCGAAGGCATGAACGTCATAACCATGTCCTATACGAATACCCATTTACTGTCCTACACGAGTTATTGGCCGGGTGAAATTAACCCATTCACTCAGCCATTTGCTTTGTTAAATACCACTCCGCCAGACTCAAGTCTTCCGGGTGGGTAATTTTTATGTTGTCACTGGCACCTTCCACCATCAGAGGCGAAAAGCCTGCTAACTCCATGGCACTGGCATCATCGGTAATCATCTTCTTACACTCAATGGCCTGCTCAATGGCATGTTTTAACTGCTCATGACGAAACATTTGCGGTGTATACGCAAGCCAGATATCAGAGCGTTCCAAGGTACAGGTTACCTGACGTTGAGCCGATACCTGCTTAACCGTATCCTTAGCCGGAATACCCAACAAACCACCATCGCATTGCATCGACTGATCTATCAGGGCTTCAATGTCCGAGACACGCACACAAGGACGCGCAGCATCATGCACCATTACCCAGGCATCATTGGTGACCAACTCGTCCAAGGCATACAGGCCATTCAACACGGAATGAAAACGCTCCAGACCACCAGCAGTAGTGTGAATTTTTGGATGATTGGCAAAGGTAGAAGCTGGCCATAACGCATCTTCGTCGGACAACACCACCATAACACCTGAAAGCCCGGGAACCGACAGCAAGCGAGCTAAGGTCAAATCCAGCACCGTTCGATTTTTGATGGTGAGGTATTGCTTAGGCCGATCAGCTTTCATCCGACTGCCAATGCCACTGGCTGGCACTAATGCCCATACTTCTTGATTCATGAGCTCACCTACTTCTTATCATTCACCAGAAGGTAGAAGGTCTCGCCGTCTTTAATCATTCCCAACTCACTTCGGGCACGCTCTTCGATGGATTCCAGACCACTTTTCAGGTCAATGACCTCAGCCTCCAACACCTTATTACGATCTTTTAACCGATTGTTTTCGAACGCTTGCTCTTCAATTTCTTCTTGCAGACGCCAGATGTAGGAGATACTTCCCTCACCCAACCACAACCGTGCTTGCAGCATGAGAATCAACACCACCAATACGCCACACATTATTTGATACATGCTAAACCAAGAGTAACCGTTAGATAGGAAGCCGCTCAGAAGCGATGGAAATTTATGAGCACATAACAGAAAGGGGAAACCACTGGTTTCCCCTTTCGCTAAGATTAAAAACCAATGCAATATTAGCCTTGACCTTTGATCTCTTTCAAGCCGTTATACGGTGCTTTTGCGCCCAACTGCTCTTCAATGCGCAACAAACGGTTATACTTGGCAACGCGATCAGAACGACACAAAGAACCAGTTTTGATCTGTCCAGCGCACGTACCTACCGCCAAATCAGCGATGGTAGTATCTTCTGTTTCACCAGAACGGTGAGAGATAACCGCAGTGTAACCCGCATCTTTTGCCATCTTGATTGCATCAAGCGTTTCAGACAGAGAACCAATTTGGTTGAACTTGATAAGGATCGAGTTCGCAATGTTCTTATCAATCCCTTCTTTAAGAATCTTGGTGTTGGTTACGAACAAGTCATCACCTACTAGCTGAACTTTGTCACCAAGCACTTTGGTTTGATAAGCCCAACCGTCCCAATCAGATTCATCCTGACCGTCTTCGATAGACACGATCGGATACTGTTCGCACAACTCGGCCAAGTAATCGCTGAAACCTTCAGCCGTGAATACTTTACCTTCACCGCTTAAGTCGTACTTGCCGTCTTTGTAGAACTCAGAAGACGCACAATCAAGCGCAAGTGTGATGTCTTTAGTCAACTCATAACCAGCGTTCGCCGTTGCTTCTTTGATCACAGCAAGAGCATCAGCATTGGACGCCAGGTTAGGAGCGAAACCACCTTCATCACCTACCGCTGTGTTCAAACCTTTTGCACTAAGTACTTTTTTCAACGCATGGAAGATTTCCGCACCGGCACGAAGTGCTTCAGCGAACGTTGGTGCAGATACAGGCTGAACCATGAACTCCTGGATATCTACGTTGTTATCCGCGTGCTCACCACCATTCAGAATATTCATCATAGGTACAGGCATGCTGTACTGACCAGAAGTACCATTGATGTCAGCGATGTGCTCATACAACTCAACACCTTTCGCCTGAGCACCAGCTTTCGCAGCCGCCAAAGACACAGCAAGAATGGCATTTGCACCTAGCTTAGACTTGTTCTCAGTACCATCGAGCTCAAGCATTTTGTTATCCAGTGCACGCTGATCTGTAACATCCATACCTACCAAAGCAGGCTTGATTTCAGTGTTAACACCAGCAACGGCTTTCAATACACCTTTACCCAGGTAACGAGACTTATCGCCATCACGAAGCTCAAGTGCTTCACGAGAACCAGTAGACGCACCAGACGGTGCACACGCTGAACCAACAATGCCATTCTCAAGAATCACATCTGCTTCTACAGTAGGGTTACCGCGTGAATCCAGGACTTCGCGAGCCTTGATGTCTGCGATCTTAGCCATGCTATTACTCTCCAATGTTTTTAAATCAAATCACAAGAATTCTTATCTGAGTATTGTACCAACACTCAAGCGCAACGACTTATGCCGTTACGACAGGTTCAAAACTTTTAATCAAATCATCCAACTGCTTTAGCTGGCTCAAGAAGGGTTCCAGCTTATCCAGTGGCAAGGCACATGGGCCATCGCACTTGGCTTCGTCCGGATTCGGATGCGCTTCCAGGAACAACCCAGCCAACCCTTGAGACAAACCGGCCTTAGCCAGGTCAGTTACCTGGGCACGGCGGCCACCCGCCGAATCTGCACGACCACCCGGCATCTGCAAGGCATGCGTTACGTCAAAGAAAATCGGATATTCAAACTGCTTCATAACACCGAAGCCCAACATATCCACAACCAGATTGTTGTAGCCGAACGAACTACCACGCTCACATAAAATCAGATTCTCGTTGCCCGCTTCTTCACACTTGCGAAGAATGTGCTTCATTTCCTGAGGTGCCAGAAACTGGGCTTTTTTGATATTGATCACGGCGTTAGTCTTAGCCATCGCAACCACTAGGTCTGTCTGTCGAGACAAGAACGCAGGCAACTGAATGATGTCACACACTTCAGCAACAGGAGCCGCTTGGTACGGCTCGTGAACATCGGTAATCACAGGCACATCAAAGGTTTTCTTAACCTCTTCAAAAATTTTCAATCCTTCATCCATACCCGGACCACGGAATGAGGTAATTGAAGAACGGTTTGCCTTGTCGAACGAGGCTTTAAAAACGTAAGAAATACCTAACTTGTCTGTGACTGTCTTGTATTCTTCAGCAATACGCATTGCTAAATCACGACTTTCCAAAACGTTCATGCCACCGAACAACACCATGGGCTTGTCATTGGCGATTTCAATATCACGAACTTTGATTGTTTTCTGGGCCATCAGAATTTCCCTATCTTATTTTTTCGACTGTTCTAAAGCAGCGTTTACGAAACCACTGAACAAGCCATGACCTGCACGCGGCGTCGAAGTAAATTCAGGGTGGAACTGACACGCAACAAACCAAGGATGATCCGGTGCTTCCACAACTTCAACCAGGTTCTGATCCACAGAAACACCGGTAATGTTCAGACCTGCTTCTTTCAATCGATCAACGTAGGTATTGTTCACTTCGAAACGATGACGATGACGTTCAACCACATTCGCTTTACCATAAGCAGCGCGAACGGTTGAGCCTTCTTCCAAGTGACACTCTTGAGCACCCAGACGCATTGTACCGCCCAAGTCGGATGCTTCGGTACGCTGTTCTACATTACCTTCGCCGTCAACCCATTCAGTGATCAATGCAATAACAGGATGCTCACATGACTGATCAAACTCTGTAGAACTTGCGCCTGTCAGACCCGCAACATTTCGTGCGTATTCGATAACCGCCACTTGCATCCCCAAACAGATGCCCAGATAAGGGATCTTGTTCTCACGAGCAAACTGAACGGTTTTGATCTTACCTTCAACGCCACGAGTACCGAAACCACCCGGAACCAGAATGGCATCTTTACCTTCCAGGCAAGAAGTACCTTCTTGTTCAATACGCTCGGAATCAATGAAATCAAACTTGATCTTGGTACGTGCTTTAAAGCCTGCGTGTTTAACCGCTTCGATCAACGACTTATAAGCGTCCAACAACTCCATGTATTTACCAACCATGGCGATGTTTACTTCGTGCTCCGGATTAAGTTCTGCTTCAGCAACAGACGCCCACTCGGACAAGTCCGGAGAATCGGTTTTCAGATTGAATTTGTCACAAATGATTTGATCCAAGCCTTGCTCATGCAACATGGCCGGAATCTTATAAATTGAATCCGCATCAGGAAGCGAAACCACCGCACGCTCTTCCACGTTAGTAAACATGGCGATCTTACGGCGAGAATCTGATGGAATCGATTGCTCAGAACGGCACACCAGAATATCTGGCTGAATACCAATCGAGCGCATCTCTTTTACAGAGTGCTGGGTTGGTTTGGTTTTGGTTTCACCGGCCGTCGCAATGTATGGCACCAACGTCAGATGCATAAACAAAGCACGATTACTGCCCAACTCAACTTTCATCTGGCGAACGGCTTCCAGGAACGGCTGAGATTCGATATCACCTACCGTACCACCGATTTCAACCAGTGCCACGTCTGCGCCTTCAGCTCCGGCAACAACACGGCGCTTGATTTCATCGGTAATGTGAGGAATAACCTGAACCGTTCCACCAAGATAATCACCACGACGCTCTTTACGAATCACTTCTTCATACACACGACCCGAAGTGAAGTTGTTACGTTTGGTCATTTTGGTGTGAATAAAACGCTCATAGTGGCCCAAGTCCAAATCGGTCTCGGCCCCATCTTCCGTGACAAACACTTCCCCGTGTTGATAAGGACTCATAGTACCCGGGTCCACATTGATATATGGATCGAGTTTCATCATAGTAACTTTAAGTCCGCGCGCTTCCAGAATTGCGGCGAGGGAGGCGGAGGCAATGCCTTTTCCTAAGGAAGAAACAACGCCACCAGTAACGAAAATATATCGCGTCATACAGAACCCATCTTGGTTATAAATGCGGTGAGAAACAGGAAGAATGCCCTGATCAAGATGGGGCGCCAGAATACCAGATCCACCGCGTATGAACAAATCAAAATCAACGAAAGAGCGTAATTTTTTAGACCCATTGGTTCATTTTTGTAACCATCATTACTCAGCGTCTAATAACTGCTCTCACCAAACGTTTCAGTGCTGCCATTTAAGCTTCCAGCGTGTTTGCCCTGAGCTCAATGGTCCCTTCTGTTGACTGCAAGACTGATCACAAGCCAAATCGGCCACAGCCACCAATTGCTGATTGCAGTATAGCAAGGGCACATTGGAACGCCGCCACGGAGGAATCCCCTGTTCCTGCAACCATTTCTTTAATACCCGGGTATGCCGATCACCTTGGGGCTTAAATGTCTCTCCCCCTTGTCGATAACCGATCTCAACGGTATCGCCGGGAAACGATAATCCCTGTTCCGATGGTTCAAAAGTCAAAACAGAATCATCTGGCAATTTCACATCCTGACGAACACCCGGTTGCAATGTAACGCACGTCCGCCAATCACTCTCTATGATCGCCTGCGGTTTTACACGGTATAACCGTTGTTGATAGCGGCGGTATTCCAGACTGCCTACACGAAATACCGACTGGGCATCCTGTTTGGCATTCACCACCTCTGACAATAAAGTTGCTATCTGTTGAGCAGACAAAGAGTAACCACTGACTTTTCGCACCCAGTGCGACAAAATACCTTGCTGCTCAGCGACCGGAAGCGGCTCAAGCGCCACCAGGTTCAGTTCATCACCCTGACTGTAGCTTTTTAACCAGTGATCACGATAGAAGCTCAGACTGTCGGATTCTTTACCAATGAGTGTTAATGTGCGGGAGATGGAAGACAGTGCCTGAGGCCAGCGTTCGGTCAATATTGGCAAAAGACGATGTCGCAGATAGTTACGATCATGAACATGAGAGGCATTACTTTCATCCTCCACCCAATGCAACTGATTCGCCTCTGCGTATGCCTGCAAAAGATGTCTCGGTTCCTGAAGTAAAGGACGAAATAATACACCCTCTCCCAAAGGCCGTGATGCTGGCATGGCCGCCAGCCCTATCAATCCAGCACCCCGAATCAAGCGTTGAAAGAAGGTCTCCACCTGATCATTTGCATGATGCCCCATTAACAGCGCCTCGCCAGGGCGTAAGCAGCTTTCAAATACATGATAACGGGCCACGCGGGCCTGCTCTTCGAATGACCCAGAGGAAGATACCGTCACCCGGTGAGCCACAAACTCGATCGGCAACTGATAAGAACGAGAAAGCTGCTCACAGGTTCGACGACAAAAGTTCAACCAGTCTTCCGCAGAGTCACTGACACCATGATGAACGTGTATTACCCGAATCGGACGGTCGCAATCACTAGCCAATAAGAGTTGCAACAACACACGGGAATCCAGCCCACCACTTAATGCCACGCACCACCCTGTCACTGCATGAGCTTGCCGGAATGCATTAAGCTGATGTGAAAAACGATCAATTAAATCAGGAAATTCCAACGCAGACATGCCATCGGCTCTTATCAGGAGGAACGAATTAGAAAATAAAGGCCGGCTTAGTTAAGGCCATAAGACATAAGCCGCTCGTAACGACGATCCAACAGCTGATCCATTGGCAACTGCTCAAGTTTTTCCAACTGTTTAATCAGTACTTGTTTTAAGTGACCTGCCATTTGTACCGGATCACGATGCGCACCACCCAGCGGTTCATCAAGCACTTGATCCACCAACCCCAAGCTCATCAAGCGATCCGCAGTAACTCCCATTGACTCAGCCGCCTCGGGCGCTTTTTCGGCGCTCTTCCAGAGAATAGAGGCACAGCCTTCAGGGGAAATAACAGAATAAATGGAATACTTCAGCATAATCAGGTGATCGCACACGCCTATGCCCAGTGCACCGCCAGACCCTCCTTCGCCAATCACACAGGAGATTACAGGCACTTTCAGATGAGACATCACTGCAAGATTATGAGCAATGGCCTGACTTTGACCACGCTCTTCGGCATCAATTCCTGGATAGGCACCCGGTGTATCAATGAAGGTTAAAATAGGCAGTTTGAAGCGTTCCGCTAATTCCATTACCCGACAGGCTTTTCGATAGCCTTCGGGCTTCGGCATCCCGAAGTTACGACGGACTTTTTCTTTGATATTGCGCCCCTTCTGATGACCAATAACCACCACAGGGCGGCCATTTAATCGGGCAATACCACAGACAATGGCAGGATCGTCCGCAAAATTTCGATCACCATGCAATTCATCAAATTCATCAAACAGATATTTAACGTAATCGAGGGTATAAGGTCGCAGGGGATGACGGGAAACCTGTGTAACCTGCCAGGGCGTTAACTCGGAAAAAATAGACTCAGTCAACGCAGTGCTTTTATTTTGAAGCCGTTGTATCTCTTCCTGAATATTTAATTCATTGTCATTGCCAACCAGACGCAGCTCTTCAATCTTATCCTGAAGTTCAGCTATGGGTTGTTCAAAATCAAGATACTGTGAATTCATTCACTACTCGCCTAAACGGGACTTCCGTTACCGTTGACTCACACCCAGACAATAAGATGACACGTCTGAAAATGAGAGCCTCAACTAACCAACATTAATACGACAAAAATGAAAAAAGCAGTTCCCACCTGTTTTACCATAGACAGTACAAACAGCCAGATGAGAATATTTTGTATTCTATCTTAAATTCTGTCATATGTCAGAATTTCGATACAATATCTCTACATGTTCGTGACCAAATTCCGATCTTAACGCACTTACATTGGTATCATCCGGCGCCAGCTTCCATTCATCCCCCAGACGAACCCGCCCACGAGCGTCCTTTCTTTGGTAATCAATCAGTAAAGGAACTCCTTCCGATGAAAAACTGATGCGACCTTCAGACAATATAGTATTAAACAGGGCAGTATCCTGATCATTCAGCAATTTCACACGAACGTATTTAGCGTATTTATTCCGGGCATGTTCGACATCAATCAGAGATTTAACCCGGCAACGAATCCCTCCGGAATAGTTGTCATAGCTGACTTCAGCTTCCGCAACTACCAATACATCCGGCTTTAACCACTCTTTGTTTTCAGCATAAAGCTCACCGAATAAACCGACTTCGACCCGAGCGGTTCGATCATCCAAGGCCAGAAACGCTAGGGTATCCCCTTTCTTACTTTGCATGGTTCGAACATCCATCACCAAACCTGCAATCAAGTAGGTTTTATTACGATCCGGTTCTAAATCCTTCAGCCGACAAGTGACAATTGATTTCACTTCCGTTTCGTATTCTTCGATGGGGTGCCCGGTCAGGAATAAGCCCAGAGTATCTTTTTCTTTTGATAATTTTTCTTTTGGTGACCATTCCTTGATATGGCGAACGTCTTCGTAAACATCACGTTCAGTGTCCTCGGCCATCAAAGCTCCGAACATATCAACCATTCCTGCGTCCTGATTTTTAGCAGACTGATCCGCTGCTTTCACAGCACTCGGTATCGCTGCAATCAACGCCGCCCGATTTGGGCCAATCTTATCGAAAGCGCCGGAACACACCAGGGATTCCAACGTTCGTTTATTCACTTTCTGTGCACCAACCCGTTCACAGAAATCAAACAAGTCTTTGAACGGCCCGTCTTTACGCGCATTAATAATGGCTTCTGCCGGACCTTCACCCACCCCTTTTACCGCACCTAACCCGTAAACCACTTCATCATTATCGTTCACAGTGAACATAAACTCAGACTGGTTTACATCAGGCAGTACCAGTTTCAGGCCCATTTCCCGGCATTCTTCAATGGAAATCACTACCTTATCGGTTTTATCCATATCAGAAGACAATACCGCAGCCATAAATGCAGCAGGATAATGCGTCTTTAACCAGAGAGTCTGATAAGACACAATCGCATATGCAGCTGAGTGAGATTTGTTAAACCCGTAACCCGCGAACTTTTCCACCAAGTCAAAGATGTTCATCGCCAAATCCGGGTCAACCCCCTGACTGACCGCACCTTCCCGGAAAATGCTTCGCTGCTTGGCCATCTCTTCCGGCTTTTTCTTACCCATGGCTCGACGCAACATGTCTGCCCCACCCAGGGTATAACCCGCCAAGGCCTGGGCAATCTGCATTACCTGCTCCTGATAAACGATTACCCCGTAAGTAGGTTCCAAGATGGGCTTGAGACTGTCGTGTTGGAAATCCGGATGCGGATACGCCACCTCGGCACGACCATGCTTCCGATCAATAAAGTCCTGTACCATTCCGGATTCAAGTGGCCCCGGCCGAAACAGTGCTACCAGAGCGATCATGTCTTCAATATTGTCAGGCTGCAAACGCCGAATCAGATCTTTCATACCACGGGATTCCAGCTGGAACACCGCCGTCGTTTCTGCCCGTTTTAGTAACGCAAAGGATTCAGGGTCATCCAGAGGAATCAGGTTGATATCAATCGGATCTAACCCTTCTTTGGCTCGCTTGCCGTTTACCGTTTTAAGCGCCCAATCCACGATGGTCAGTGTTCGAAGACCAAGGAAGTCAAACTTAACCAGCCCGGCTTCCTCTACATCCCCCTTATCGAACTGGGTAACTACCCCTGATCCGTCCGGATCACAGTTCACCGGGGAGAAGTCGGTTAGCTTGGTCGGAGCGATTACCACCCCTCCGGCGTGCTTACCAGTACCACGGGTTATCCCTTCAAGCTTAAGCGCCATTTCCCAGATTTCCTGGGCTTCTTCGTCTGTTTCAATAAACTCTTTCAGCTCAGCCACTTCTTCAATGGCATCTTTCAGCTTCATGCCTGGTGTTGGCGGAATCAGTTTCGAAAGGCGATCCGCCAGACCATAAGACTTACCTTGTACCCGGGCCACATCACGCACCACCGCCTTAGCCGCCATGGTGCCAAAGGTCACAATCTGGGATACCGCTTCTTTACCGTAGTTCTCAGATACGTACTTAATGACCTGGTCACGATTTTCCATACAGAAGTCAATATCGAAGTCCGGCATAGATACCCGCTCCGGATTCAGGAATCGCTCGAACAGCAGATCATATTCCAATGGGTCGAGGTCAGTAATTTTCTGGGCATAAGCCACCAAAGAACCTGCACCCGAACCACGCCCCGGCCCTACAGGAATATCATGGTCTTTCGCCCATTGGATAAAGTCCATTACGATCAGGAAGTAGCCGGGAAATCCCATCTGCAAAATAATATCCAGCTCAAATTCCAGTCGATCATAATATTCTTTACGACGCTCCTGGTATTCAGGACTGTCTTTATCCACATCTCTCAAAATGATTTCGAGACGTTCTTCCAATCCTTGAGCAGAGAACTCACGGAAGAATTCATCCATGGTTTTACCTTCCGGGATCGGATATTCAGGAAGGTAATAGGTTCCGAGTTTCACTTCCAAACTGCATCGTTTGGCAATTTCAAGACTGTTCTGAAGTGCACTAGGAATATCCGAAAACAGCTCCGCCATTTCTTCCGGCGTTTTTAGATATTGCTGATCGGTATAATTCTTAGGACGACGTGGGTCCGCCAAGGTATAGCCCTGGTTGATGCACACCCGGGCTTCATGAGCTTCAAAGTCCGATTCTTTAATGAAACGGACATCATTAGTTGCAACCACTGGCAAATTAAGTTGGCTGGCCAATTGAATGGAGCCTTGCAGGTTTTCTTCATCTCCTACCCGACCGCATCGATGAAGTTCCAGATAAAAACGTCCATCAAATAAACGCGCCCAGTATTCAGCTCGGCTGGAGGCAAGAGCAAGATTGCCTTTAACCAAGGCTGCACCTACATCGCCATCTTTGCCCCCGGACAAAAGAAGCAAGCCTTCGTGCTTTTCCTCTATCCAAGTCTTACTGACAATCGGCATTTCATTGCGTTGACCTTTCAAATAGCCGTCGGAGACCAATTCAGTAAGGTTGCGATACCCCTTTTCATTCAAACACAAAAGGCAGACACGGTAAGGCTCGTCTGGTGACTCTTCGTTTTCCAACCAAACATCTGCCCCCATGATTGGCTTAATCCCACTACCTTGGGCCCCTTTATAGAATTTAACCAGACCAAACAAGTTACCTTGATCCGTTAGGGCAACCGCAGGAGCCCCTTGGTCTACTGTAGAAGATAACAAAGGTTTAATTTTGACAATGCCATCAATCAGCGAAAACTCAGAGTGAACACGCAAATGAACAAATGGAACCGATGACATTAAGGCTCTCCGCAACACAAAAATATGGAATGAAAAAATAGCGCAAAGAATAGCATATCCCACCTGACGGAGATAAGCGTTCCGCGCCTGTCATTTGGAATAAAAGCTAAGCAGGAAATTAAAACCCAATAGAAAGCTAAAACAGTGACAAATTCTTTTGCACCGGCGCAAAGCTTTTTCGATGATGTATGGTCACACCGTGATGCTCGATAGCTAACATATGCGCTTTGGTTGGATAGCCTTTATGTTGAGCAAAACCATACTCCGGATATTCGTTATCCAATGCCACCATATCCCGATCGCGAGTTACCTTTGCCAGAATGGAAGCCGCTGCAATCGCCGGATGACGAGCATCGCCCTTTACAACAGCCTCTGCCGGACATTTCAATTGAGGTGGAACACGGTTGCCGTCAATCAAGGCATATTCAGGAGCAACTGAAAGTGCATCAAGTGCACGCTTCATTGCCAACATGGATGCATGCAAAATATTTAGTTGGTCGATCTCTTCAACCGTTGCTCGAGCAATGGCAAAACACTGTGCTTTCTCCTGAATCACATCAAACAGTGCTTCGCGTTTTTTTTCAGATAACTTTTTAGAATCATCCAAACCAGCAATCGGAGCCTTCGGATCAAGAATAACCGCTGCTGCGACAACATCTCCGGCTAATGGACCACGTCCTGCTTCATCCGCGCCTGCCAATAGCATTCCTCGATAGGTAGGAATAAAAGGCCCAAGTTCTTGTTTGGCTCTTGTGTTAGTCATGATGCCACTACTTAACGTCCTATCAACTCAAGCACTGCTGCAGCAGCTTTCAGATTACCACCTTGTTGTAGTAAACGATGAATCTGATGAAACTCCTTCACCACCGATTCATAACGGTCCGGATGATTAAGACGATCCACCACTTCAGACGCAATACGTTCCGGGCTGGCCTCGTCCTGAATCAGTTCAGGCACCAAAGGCTTATTCGCCAACAGATTGGGTAAAGAAATAAAATCCACATTAATAATGCGTTTTCCGATAGCATAGGTTAGTGGGGCCATTTTGTAGACCACGACCATTGGGCGCTTATGCAAGGCTGCTTCCAGGGTTGCAGTACCTGATGCAAGCGCAATTACATCTGCCGCTGCCATGGCCGTTCGGCTCTGACCATCAATTAACTGAATACTGCGCCCAGCACCAGTCAGCTCCTGTAAGGCCGTCAGTTGTTGTTTTCGTAAATCATTTGCCGCCGGAAGCACTATCTGCGCATCAGGACATTGCTGCTGTATTAAATCCGCAGCTCGTAACATGGTTTCACCAATATACTTGATCTCACCGCCTCGACTACCGGGTAAAACAGCCACAACTGGTCGTTTATGCTCCAGACCCAAAGCTTCCCTGGCGGCCTGCTGATCAGGTTCAAGCACCACCTCATCAGCCAACGGGTGCCCAACAAAACACTCTTTCATATTGTGCGCTTGATAAAACTGACTTTCGAATGGCAATAAGGTCAGCATTAAATCGGTGCTTTCCTTAATCTTAAAGATTCGTTTTTTTCGCCAAGCCCAAACCGAAGGACTCACATAGTGAACGGTAGGAATACCGAGCTTCTTCAGTTTACGCTCCATCCGGAGGGTAAAATCCGGCGCATCGATACCAATGAACACATCAGGTGGGTTCTGTTTAAAGTACTTATACATCTTACGATGAATGCCGATAAGCTCCCGGATTCGACCTAGCACTTCCACCAAGCCCATGACAGAAAGCCGTTCCATCGGAAAATGTGAGGTAAACCCCTGCTCAATCATGAGAGGTCCACCAATGCCTTCAATAATGGCATCCGGATACTTTTCACGAAGCGCTTTAATTAAACCAGAACCTAAAATATCACCGGAAGCCTCTCCGGCAATCATGCCTATACGTAACGGGTTGCTCATACGTTGATCTTTCTGAAATGAAATAACACGATAGAAGAAATAAAAAAGCCGTCTATCAAGACGGCTCCATAGAGGATTATCTTACAATGCCTCGGGTCGACGCCAAAATCGAATCATAAAACACTTTAACCGCTTCTGACGCGGCCGCCATAGGTTCGATTTCTTTTAATGCCTCTTCCAAGCGAAGTCCTTGGCGATACACCAGCTTATAACAATGACGCAGTTGTTTGATGTCCTCTCTCTCAAAGCCCCGACGCTTCAAGCCTTCAAGATTAATCGCAGCAGGCTTCATTGGATTACCATTACCAATAACATACGCGGGGACATCCTGATTCACTGCTGAACCACCACCGATCATCGCATGGGCACCAATTTTGGCAAATTGATGAACGCCTGTACCGCCACCCAAAATAGCAAAGTCACCTATATGAACGTGACCAGCAACCATTGAGTTATTAGCAATAATGCAGTTATCACCCAACACGACATCGTGCGCCAGATGAGCATTACACATAATCAAATTTCCGGACCCCACAACTGTGATGCCGTTATCCTGAATCGTGCCCCGATGAATAGTCACCCCTTCGCGGATGACATTATTATCGCCGATAGTGAGTTTGGTCGGCTCGCCAGCGTACTTCTTATCCTGACAATCTTCACCCACACTGGAAAACTGATAAATCCGGTTATTTTTTCCTATGACCGTCGGGCCTTTAATGATCACATGGGAACTGATGACGCATCCTTCGCCAATCGTCACGTCTGGACCAACAATACTCCAGGGTCCAATCTCTACGCCGTCTGCTATCTCAGCACTCGGATCAATTATTGCTCTAGGATCAATCAAGGGTAACCTGCCTTTCTACACACATAATATCCGCCACACAGGCGACTTTCTCATTCACTATGGTTCGACATTTAAACTTTAGCAGATGATGACGCTCTTCAATGAATTCAGCTTCATGTTCCAATCTGTCGCCCGGGAATACCGGTTGTTTAAAGCGAACCTTATCGGCACCGGCAAAATAATACAAAAAACCTTCCGATGCCTTTTTATTTTGTAACTGATACGCCAAGACCCCGGCCACTTGCGCCATGGATTCGAGTATCAACACCCCTGGCATGATGCTATGCCCTGGGAAGTGCCCTTCGAAAAAGGGCTCATTTGCCGTTACATTTTTATACCCTTTAATGATTTTATTTTCGTGATCTATCTCTGTGATTCGATCAACCAACAAAAACGGGTATCTGTGCGGCAAATAGCGTTTAATTTCTTCGATATCCATATCGCTGACTTTCCTTCGTTATTCTGGTGCCTTAAGCGAACTCACTTCTTTTTCAAGCGTTTTAATCTTACGAGCCATGTCATCAAGCTGGCGGTAACGCACGACACTTTTACGCCACTGTTTGGTTTCCTGATAGCCCGTGCCGGAAGAATAGGTGCCTGATTCTTTAATATTGCCGGTAATAGCCGCCATGCCTGTCATTTGGACACCATCCGCAATGGTCAAATGTCCAGAAATGCATGAACCGCCGCCAATCACACAATACTTTCCAAGTTCAGTACTTCCGGCAACACCGGAACAAGCAGCCATTGCCGTGCCATAGCCAATTTTTACGTTATGGGCAATCTGAATTTGGTTATCGAGAATCACATTATCCTCAATGACCGTATCATCAATGGCACCACGATCAATGGTTGTGTTAGCACCGATTTCTACTCGGTTGCCAATCTTTACGCCGCCAATCTGCGCAATCTTGTGCCATTCACCACGCTCATTGGCAAAACCAAAACCATCGCTGCCAATCACAGCCCCGGCCTGAATAACCACCTGACTGCCAATTTCAACATTGTGATATACCGTCACTCTTGGAAACAATCGGCACTGTTCACCCACCTGACTGTTCGCGCCGATCACCACATGTGCCATTAACTGAGTATTGTCACCAATCACAGCCCCGTCTTCGATAACGACATAAGGACCGATATAGACCTGCTCTCCAATTTTTGCCGTTTCCGAAACCACCGCCGTAGGATGAATCTCCGCAGAACGTGCCGGAGCCGGATCAAACATATGGGACAACTTGGCAAATGCCAGGTATGGATTATCCAATACCAGTACTGCGCCATCAAATTGATCAGCCAAGGATTCGGGAAGGATCAGAGCCGAAGCCTGACACTGGGATAACAGTGGCAAATACTTGTTATCCGATAGGAAAGTGATGTCCCCCTGACCTGCTTTATCTAAAGACGCCAAGCTAAGGATTTCAAGATCGCCGTTGCCTCTTAACTCAGCACCAAGAAAGTCAGCAATCTGTTGAAGCGTCTTACTCATGATGCGGCCTCTGATTTATTCTTAGAAAATTGCATTATACAGATACACAAACGCACCTAGGAAACCTCTACACAAGGCCAGGTGCGTTGTTGTGTATAAAAATTACTTAACGTCTTTCGCGTTCAACTTCTCTAGCAACTTTAAGGTAATGTCCATATCCGGGCTCACCCACAAGGTTGCTTCGCGTGTTAGCAACAAATCAATTTTCAACTCATCAACCAACTCTTTCAAAGCAGCATCAATGGTTGGTTTGTTTTGCGACAAGAACTCTTTTTCACGCTTGTTTTGCATTTTGCGCACTTTCTGGATGATATGTTTGGCATCGGCTTGTTTGCTTTGAATTTCTTCAAATAAGCGACGCTTGTCTTCGTCCGACATCAACATACCATCTTTCTGACCTTTTTCCTGAAGCGCCTGTACTTCTTGCTCCAACTTGGTCAACTGATCTTGCTCTGGTTTAAATTCATTCTGAAGCTGGGCTACCGCCGCTTTTGCTGCTTCCGAATTCATCAATGCACGATAAATATCTACTACTGCAATTTTAGACTCAGCAACCGCCAACGAAGAGGTCAAAGAAAGAACACTGATGATAAGAGCCGATAATAATTTTTTCACAATTCCGTCCTTAAGTTGTTGTTATCGTTACATACTATATCTGTTTTAACACTAAATTTACTGAAGCGACCTAGAAAGGTCGACCCAGTGCAAATTCAAAGATTTGAGTATCGTCGTCATCCTTAGCATTTAAGGCTTTCGCCAAGCTGAAGGACAGTGGACCAATTGGCGTAATCCAGGAGAAGGAAATACCCGCCGCTGCCCGGATTTCATCCACTGCAAACTCGTATTCTTCGCGATTGGTATCGTACACCTGACCGGCATCCAGGAAGAAGGCTGTACGGAAGGCACTTTGATCTTCTACAAATGGAACCGGGAAGATAATCTCTGCCGAACCTTCTAACAACAAGTTACCGCCAAATGGGTCGTCGTCATCGTCAGAGAATGTAATATAGTTTCCATTTTGATCTACTCGGTAAGCAGGTACGCTCTCACAATCACTAGCACAAGTTATATCAGCTGCAGCGTTAACTAATGAATAAGTCTCTGCCGGTGTAGTTCTCGGCCCCAATGAGTTGGCCGCATAACCTCGAATTGAACCTATACCACCGGCATAGAAGTGCTCCCAAAACGGCATTGCACTGGCGCTGTAGGCATCGCCATAACCCAACTCGGTTCGCAGTCTAAAAATGTAATCATGGGATTTGGTTAATGGCTTAAACAGTTGTCCTTTATAAGTCAGCTTATAAAAAGGCACATCGCTGACCGGGGTCGATAGTTCCAACGCCAAAGACTGTGACGAGCCATTCGTCGGCATCAACCCACGGTTTAAGGTCGAACGATTCCAGGAAGTGGTAATCGAGAAGTCATTAAAGGTGTCGCCTTCTTCATCCACAAAACCCTCCGCTTCCAATGAAGGTGGCTCTATGCCCTTGATTGGACAACTCGGATCCCCAAATTCACACAATATATTGTTCGGTATGTCTGGACGTGTTGTTTGTGTAAAAGAAGTCGTGTATTGATCATTAACAAAATGATTTACACCATCGACAGGATGAGGAGAACTCGATATCTCTTGCGCTGGCTCATCCCCAAGGGTCAACTTGGTTCTTGATACACCAAAGTCAATACCAATACGCTCAATGTTACTGATCGGGTAACCAAAATTGATACCACCGCCATATCGGTCGGTTTGGTAGCTGGAAATATCCGCTTCGCTGTAATCCGTCTCTTGATAGAAAAGACTAAAGCCACGGCTGATACCATCCACCGTAAAGTACGGGTTGGTATAGGAGAAATTCAAACTGGAACGGAAGTCACTACGAGACACCCCAAACGACACTCGATTACCCGTGCCCATCCAGTTGTTCTGGCTTACTGCAGCACTCAGAATCAAACCACTGGTTTGAGAGAAACCAACACTGGCCGTTAAGCTACCGGAGGATTGCTCCTCTACACTATACACGACGTCAATTTGGTCACTTGTTCCCGGCACAGGCGGCGTTTCAACATTCACCGTTTTAAAATAGCCCAATCGCTCTAAACGGGTTTTGGATTGTTCGATCTTATCGGTGGAAGCCCAGCCGCCTTCTATTTGGCGCATTTCACGGCGAAGCACTTCATCTTTGGTTTTGTCGTTCCCTTTAAACGAAATACGACGAACATACGCACGTTTTTGCGGATCAACAAAGAAGGTAACGTCTACTTTCTTTTCATCACCCACTTTTTGCGGAATACCATTGACGTTGGCAAAGGTATAACCCTCATTGCCTAAACGCTTGGTAATAAAGTCAGCACTTAACGTTACCAATTGACGAGAAAAGGTTTGCCCTTGCTCCACCAAAATCAAGCGACGAATTTCTTCTTCGGTTACGACAATATCACCCGCCAAGTTCACTTCATTGACGGTGTATTGATCACCTTCGAACACATTGATGGTTACAAAGATTTGAGACTTATCCGGGCTGATAGAAACCTGGGTAGATTCAATACTAAAATCAATGTAGCCGCGATCCATATACCAGGATTTTAGTTTTTCCAAATCCCCGGAAAGCTGTTCACGAGAATAGTTACCAGAGCCCGTAGCCCAGGACAACCAGTTCTTTACAGACAAGTCGAACTGGTTGAGAAGCTTTTCATCTTCAAACTGCTCATTCCCCACAATGTTAATGTGAGTCACAGCAGCCATAGTGCCCTCTTCAATATCAATTTTTAAGGCCACACGGTTACGGGCAAGCTCTTCTACATTCACTTTTACATCAGCATCATATCGTCCCTGGCCAATGTATTGGCGCTCCAACTCTTGTTCAATTAACTCAATGGTCATGCGTTTGAATAAGCGCCCCTCAGCCAATCCAGCCTGCTCAAGACCTTTACTCAGCTCTTCATCAGGAATGGAAGAGTTTCCATCAAACTCAATACTTGAAATGAATGGACGCTCTTTGACTTCAATAATCAGAATGCTGCCTTCACGACTCAACTTAATATCGTCAAAAGAACCTGTCTTATACAGTAATTTGGATGCCCGGGCTAAACGAGCTGAATCGACGGTATCGCCCACAGACACAGGGAAGGATGCAAAGACACTGCCCGCAGTGACCCGTTGCAATCCATCGACGCGAATATCTGTAACGGTAAATGAAGAGGCAAATGAAACGACAGGTAGAAACAAACAGACAAAAGTCAGGCAACGTAAACTATTTTTGAGCACGCAAACAACTTCCCTGATGATTAGGGTTAACTTCCAATAAACCAGCGGCTTATATCATTAAAAACGGCAAAGATCATCAAACTGCCGACCAGAGCGACACCCAGTCTCAAACCAAGCTCTTGGACGTTCTGAGACAAGGGTTTACCCCGAGCCAACTCTATTAGGTAATACACTAAATGTCCACCGTCGAGTACCGGGATAGGTAATAAATTTAATACCCCTAAACTTACGCTGACATACGCAAGAAAAGAGAGAAAAGGCACCAAACCATAACTCACCGAATCACCGGCCACCTTGGCAATGGTTATAGGTCCGCTGATGTTCTGAACAGAGATCAAACCGACAATCATCTTCCAAATGGATTCCAAGGTCAGAACTGACATATCCCAGGTTTTTTCAGCGCCTTTTAACAAAGAGCCAAACACCCCGTAATCCACAGTTTCCAAATACTCTTCAGGCCAGGAAACTGGTTTAGGCGACACCCCCATAAAACCAATCACTTTACCGTCTTCATTGGTTTTTGAGCCCGGTGTTAATGTGAGACGAAGTGATTGACCATCACGACGCAGCACCACCTCAAGAGGGACAGCCGGATTAGCCTGAATAAGCGAAACCAGTTCTCGCCAATCTTGAATAGATTCACCTTTAATGGATTGAATTTCATCCCCTTGCTTTAACCCAGCTTTGGACGCAGCACTATCGGCAACCACCTCATTAACTACCGGCGGGACTGGTAAACGCATAGGATGAATACCCAATGAACCAAACGGATCAGGGTCTTTCACGCCTTCCTGCCAACGATCAATTTTCAAAGTATGCTCAGTCGACCAACCTTCACCGCGCTCTGCCGTCACTTCAATGACGCCACTTTCACCAATACGACGGACCAGCGCCAACTGAACCTGGGTCCAGTTGAGCACTTCTTTTCCATCAACATGAGTAATCACTTGCTCGGTCTGAAGGCCCGCACGATCAGCAATAGACTCTGGTGTAATCTCACCAATAACAGGCTTAACGGATGTCGTACCCAGGCCAAATACCAGAGCATATAAAACGATAGCCAGTAAGAAATTCGCAATAGGGCCTGCTGCAACAACAGCGATACGTTGTAAAACGGGTTTACGATTAAACGCCTGTTCAAGCTCTTTCGGGTCGACATCGCCTTCACGCTCATCCAGCATCCTGACGTAACCACCTAAAGGAATCATGGCTACTACGAATTCAGTTCCCTGCTTATCTTTCCATTGAAAAATAGGCTTACCAAAGCCAATAGAAAAACGAAGCACTTTGACGCCGCACTTACGTGCAACCCAAAAGTGTCCAAACTCATGAAATGTAATCAGAAGCCCCAGTGTGACCAGGGTAGCAAACAGCATTTGAAACATTGTTATTTTCCGCTCATGCGCGCTATCAGATCCGACGCATAGTGTCGTGCTCGATAATCAGCATCCAAAATTGTCTCGAGACATTCAGAAGTTTGATTACTGATTCCGTTGAGAGTTCCTTCAACCACCTCAGAGATCGCCAAAAACGATATTCGCTCCTTGAGGAACGCATCCACTGCCACTTCATTGGCCGCATTCAAAATCGCAGGTGCACAACCGCCTGTTGTGAATGATTGCTTTGCTAGTTTAAGGCAAGGAAATCGCACAACATCCGGCTGTTCAAAGTTAAGCTGAGCTACTTCAAACAAATTCAGAGGTGCTACACCGGATTCCAAACGCTCAGGCCACGCCATTCCGTAGGCAATCG
>JBFHTA010000005.1:0-33653 GCA_041590855.1 Pseudomonadales bacterium | reverse complement strand
TGAACTCGATCTGGATCAGTCGGACGATCACATTGATATGTTTGAAGCTGCCGGCGGTGAAGGCATTCCTTATCTTGTGGTAGGCGAGCGTAAAGTGTCGGGTTTCGATAAGTCGGATTACTCTAAGGTGTTTCAGTTATAGTTCTGGGGTTGTTGACGAAAAAAGCAGGCATTGCCTGCTTTTTTTATGCCTCCCGTGTTTTCCGGACTATGGTCAACTGAGGTCATTAACTTAGGCTTTGGCTTACACAAAGTTATAAAATCTAGGGAAAACAGTTGCTTGAGCCGCAGTAACGGTCAGCCATACTTAGAATTTAGCTGGATATCTAAGTGAGGTTGCTGTGACGGTAAAAGTACTTTCCATCGATGATACACCTCCCAATCAGGCCTTAATCAATAAGGTGTTATCGCCCCATTTTGAGTTGATGTTGGCGATGAATGCCGAGGAAGGTTGGCAAACGCTCGAAGTGTTCGATCCGGACGTGATTCTTCTCGACGTTAACATGCCGGGCCAAAACGGTTATGAGTTTTGCCGATTACTCAGAGAAGATGCCGGTAATGACCATATCGGCGTGATTTTTCTGTCTGCCTTAACCTCTCTGGATGACCGGCTTGAAGGTTACCATGCCGGAGGTGATGACTATGTGTGCAAACCCTTTGATCCATATGAGTTGCGGGCCAAAGTGGGTGCCAACACCACCGTTCGTCATAAATTGGTAGAAGCTAAAAGCTTTGCAGACATGGCACGGGCCACGGCGTTCAGCGCAATGACCAGTTCCAGTGAAATGGGGCGGGTTTTGGAGTTCCTGGTTAACTCCTTGCAAACCAAGGACTACACCACTGTAGCAAATCATTTAATGGATATGTTGCGTTCGTTTGAATTGACGGGAGCTGTGGTGTTTCGCAGTGACGTGGTGGGTGAACACTATTATTCGCCGACCGGTGTGGTTAGCCCATTGGAACAAACCCTGTTTCAGCAAGGGCAGTATGCTGAGCGTATTGTCGCCCATAAACACCTTTATATGTTCAATGCTGAACATGTCTCGATTTTAATCAAAAACATGCCAAAGGATGACGATGCGCTGGGCCGGTTAAAGGATCATCTGGCGATTGCGGTCACTGTGGTGGAAGAAAAAGTAAAGAATCTGGATACCGCTCGATTGGCCGAAAAGCATAAATCGCAGTTGTTGGAATCAGGCATTGGCCTGGTCGATCAAACCATTACCAAGATAGATCAAAGGTTCAGCAATTTTTCAGATCAAATGAAAAGCCGTCTGGATGCCATGATGTCGGAGCTTGAAGAGCGGGTGACTGGTTTTGGGCTGTCTGATGCCCAGGAAGCCGGATTGCTTGAACGGGTGAAAGAACAACATCTCCACCTTTGCGACTTGTATGAAGCGTCAGACGATTTGGAGCGTGAACTGATTGAGGCTTCAGCCACCCTTAGGCAGGTACTGGATGACTGATCAGACTTTGACGTCGACTTTTCAATCTCTGTCTTCCGGAGGATTTCAGACCTTTATCGACGCGCTTAATGACCCTTTGATTGTGGTGAATGCACAGGGCAATATCGTGATGATCAATCCGGCGGTGGAAAAAACTTTTGGTTGGTCGCAACAGGAATTAACAGGAAAGGCGATGTCTTGCCTGATGCCAAAAAACATTGCCGATCAGCATGGCCGGGATCTGCAGCGATTAGTTTCCAAGGGGGACCTGGAACGCATCGAGGGTCGTCGGGAAACCTTCGGTATGGATAAGGCCGGTCGGGTTTTCCCCATTCATTTGTCGATGGGCTATTGTCAGTTGGAGGGTCAGCCTCTGTTTACCGGTCTGGTTCGCGATCTCAGTGCCGAATATCAGGTGAAGTCGTTAATCGCACGACATCAAACCTTTTTAGAAGGGGTGTTGAATTCCCCGGAAGAAGTGATTCTGGTGTTTGATGCAACACGACGCATTTTGCTGGCCAATTGGGCTGCGAGGCAGTTACTCGGCGAGGATCAGGGCGATTCTGTAGTGGGTAAACGTTGGTCGGAATTGTTTGAAGGGCGTTATGCGCTTCATCAAAATCAGTTAATCGACAGTGTCTTCAAAACAGGCAAGGCGGAACGTGTGACTCACACCTTTGCGGGTCGGTATTTTGATACCCAGTTTTCTCCGGTGTTAACTGATCAGGGATGTATTGAGTTTGTCACGTCTTTCTCGTTGGACATTACCGAGTTGAAGCAATCGCAAGCCCGGTTACTGAAAGAAAGCAAACGAGCGGGCTTGGCGAATCGAGCTAAAACCGAGTTTCTGGCTAATATGAGTCATGAATTAAGGACGCCACTGAACTCGGTATTAGGCTTTACTCAGGTATTGCAAGAGGACACAAATCTCGATCAGGATCAGCAGGAATCCCTGGGTTATATTTCCGATGCTGGTCAGTATCTGACGCATCTGATTGAGGACATTCTGGATCTGGCGAGAATAGAGTCGGGTCGTTTACCGCTTAATCCTGTGCCCTTGGATGTTGTTGCGGTTGTGCGTGAGGCGGTGCAAATGTCGTCGCTGGCGTTGGCGGATAAACAGCTTGAGCTGTTTATCGACGTCCCGGATCAACCGACCATGGTGTGTGCAGACCCTACGCGTTTGAAACAGGTTGTGCTGAACTTTTTGGATAATGCGGTGAAGTACAATGTGCCTCAGGGGCGCATTAACGTTCAGGTTGCCTCACCCCATGCTGGTTCTGTACGTATTCGCATTCAGGACACCGGTGTCGGTATTCCGGAAGACAAGCATGGTTATCTGTTTAAACCCTTTAATCGGCTTGGTTATGAGGCGTCCGGCATTCCGGGTACGGGTATCGGTTTGGTGTTGTCTCGTAAGTTGATTGATGAAATGGGAGGGCGTATCGAGTTTCAGAGCAAGGAACATCAAGGGGCGCAATTTGATGTGATTCTTCCGGTGTGCGAGCCCGTCCAGCCTGAACCGCCTCCCGATATGCTAATGCCCCGGCAGGAATCAGTGATGACCGAAGATTTTCATGTGCTGTACGCTGAAGAAACCCACAGCAATCTGGTGTTGATGCAGCGCTTTATTGATCGTCGGCCCGGTTGGCGAATGAGTTCAGCCAGCAGTGGCTTTGAGGCTTTGCAGCTGGCGCAACAAGAATTGCCTGATGTGTTGTTATTGGACATGACGTTGCCGGATATGAGTGGTCTGGAATTGGCGGTGTTGTTTAACAGTAATGAGCTGGTTCAGCACATTCCAATTGTTGCTGTGACTGCTGATGGCCGCTATGAGACCCGGCAGGCGTGTGAGTATGCAGGCATTCATTTGGTGCATACCAAACCGATTGATTTTAAGGCGCTGGAAAACACCTTACGGGCATTGATTGATGTCGAGACCGTCCGCTAGTGAGCACATGGCCCTGAGCTGACTCAGGGCATTCAGTGTAACGGGGCGATTGTAACTGGAGGGCTTGGTTGAGCGTTCCCCGATTGTTACCAAGCTATTTGAGGCTGCTGTAATACGCGGCCAAATTTTTGATGTCCTGTTCTGTCAGCGGCATTGCCATGCTTTTCATAATGTTAGCTTGTGGGCTGGTGCGCTGCCCTGCCTTGTATGCGATCAACGCCGATTCAAGATAGGCGGCATTTTGCCCTGCCAGGTTGGGATAAGTGGGTATGCTGGCGCGGCCGTCCTGTCCGTGGCAGGAAGCGCATACTGCAGATTTTGCCTTGCCTGCATTAATGTCTGCGGCTTGAACTGAAACGGATGTAGTGACGATTGCAAAGGCAGTGATGAGTTGTTTGATATCCATTATTCTCTCCTAATCAAAGCGTAATCTATGTTAATACGCAAAAAGAAGAGTAGCCGATCACTTAACGGAGGCAAAGAAATCCGTGTGCAAATGATCTGGGCTGCCGTCATTGCAACCTGGTGATCAGAGCAAGATCGATCAAAATGAATACAGACGCCAATATGAAAATGTTTAAGATTGCTAAATCTTGAATCTGGTGTGTTGCCTGTTCAATGAGTGAAATACCGATTGAATTATGAGCAAATTAGTTATGCACAAAGGCTGTGGATAACTTTGTTTATAAGTTATTCGAAAGTGTCTCAAACGCCCGTTTTATCGTTGTTCCGGGAAATCGATGCAAAAATATACGTATTTTAAAAATTCTTTTAAATCAATAGGTTGTAAAATCTTGGTGTATTGGTGATAAAAGCATCAGTTTTTATTGATAAAGATGTTGTCAAGAGCAGGAATTGTTAATAATGCAAAAAAATAGCTGGCTTTTTTATGGATTATTATTGCTTTCCCTGCGTGTTGGAATTGAGTCTAGGTGGCGTCGTGGCATCCCGCAAATTAATTTGTTTGTTTTTTCAACAACTTTTCTGGGGGCTAAACAGCTGTTCGGTGGTTTACTAATTACCGCCAGATGACAGGGGTTGCTCAGTAGCTTTTGGCAGCCATTTATTGAGAACCTTCACCAGTTCACTGGTTTTAAAAGGCTTGCTGATGAAGTCGTCCATGCCGGCAGCCTGACACTTATATTTGGCATCTTGAAGGGCGTTGGCGGTCAGTGCGCAGATCGGCAAGTGGCGTTGTGTACCTGCTTCATTACGACGTATTTGGCGGGTGCTTTGGTAGCCGTCCATCACTGGCATCAGGCAATCCATAAACACCAGGTCGTACGAGTGCTGGGCCACTTTGTCGACGGCTTTCTGACCATCTTCTGCGAGGTCGACGTCCAGCCCAAAGCTCGCCAACAGCTCCTGACCGACCAATTGGTTAATCAGAGTGTCTTCCACCAGTAGAACTCGACCACTGAAGCGTTCCAGCGGCTGGTTTGCTGGCGGTAATTGTTGATTTGATCGCGGTTGTTCATTTGATGGTTGCGGCTGATCTTGAGGTGTCGGTAACGTCACTGCCGTATTGGTGTCTTCATCAGTTCTTTCTTGTTGAGAATGATGTGTGTCCTCGGCGAAGAGGGCCAATAGTTGGTCTTTCAAGTGATCGTAATCCAGTGGCTTGGCCAGGTATTTGAGGTGAGGGTCCTTATCCAGCTGGATCTCGGTCAGGGACAGATCCACGGAAGAAATCAGCAGAATCGGTAAGTCCGGGTAGTGTTCACGTACTTGATGTATCAGTTCCTGGCCGCTGAGTTCGGGCATCATGTGATCCAGAATCATCAAATCATAGGGCTGTTGGTGTAATTCGTTTAATGCTTGGTTTGGGTCATCTAACAGTTTGGACTGCATCGACCAATAACTGAGCTGTTCTTCAAATATCTTTAAGTTAATCTCATTGTCGTCCACCACCAACGCGAGTCTGTCCACCAGTTGGCTGGCATCTTGCGCTCTTTTGCCCTGAGGAAGTGCCGGAAGGGAGAGAGTAAAGTAAAACTTACTGCCGGTTCCTGGGGTAGAGCTGGCTTTCAATTCGCCTCCCATCAATTCAATCAGTTTTCTGGCGATGGATAAGCCCAGGCCTGTGCCTCCGTATTTTCGGGTGGTGGAGGCATCGACTTGCGTGAATTCCTGAAACAGGGTGGCCATTTTTTCCGGCGGAATACCGATCCCCGTGTCTTCCACCTCGAAGTTTAATTGCCAGTGGTCCGTGTTGGTGGATTGGCTGGTTACCTGGATCAGGATATGTCCCTGGGAGGTAAATTTAACGGCATTGCTGATCAGGTTGGTCAGGACTTGTTTGATACGAATGACGTCCCCCAGAAAGCACCTGGGGCTTTTAACCGGAAGATCCACGATTAGTTCCAGTTGTTTCTTCTCTGCTAAGCCATGGAAGAGCTTGGCGACGTGAGTAACTTCTTTGAACAAATCAAATTCGGTCACTTCAATGGTGAGTTTGCCTGCTTCGATCTTTGAAAAATCGAGAATATCATTGAGCACTGTCAGCAGCATTTCCCCGGAAGACTGGATAGCGGACAGGTAGCCCTGTTGTTTCTCATTCAGTGAGGTGAGCTTGAGCAGTTGACTCATTCCTAACACACCGTTCATCGGGGTGCGGATTTCGTGACTCATATTGGCCAGGAATTGGCTTTTGGCGATGTTGGCGGCGTGTGCCTGTTCGGCCAGTTCATTGGCACGTCGGGTTTGTTGTTCAAGCCGCTCCAGTGCCTGGCGGCTTTCGGTAATGTCTTTGGCCACGCCAAGAAAACCGGTAATTTCATGGTTAGCGTTACGGATGGCGGTGACACTTAAACTGACGGTGATGTGTTCCCCGTTCTTTTTGACATAGGTCCATTCCCGTTCTTCGTATTTTCCCCGACGAGCCAATGCGACAAAAGTTTCAAAGCCTTCAATGGGTACACCCAAAAGTTGTGTGAGCTTTTGGGCTCGTTCAACGACTTCCTTTTCCAGATGCAAGCGTGCCGGTGTTTGCCGACCCACGAATTCGCTGGCTTTGTAGCCCAGCATTTGTTCTGCACCGGTATTAAATACAGTGACAATGCCGAGCGGGTCAGTGGCAATCATTGCGACCAGCGTTGACGCGTCAAGAATGCTGCGTGTTTCAGCCAGAGCGTCTTGCAGTCGTTGTTCGTATTCCCGTTGTTGGGTGACATCCCGCAGAATGGCAGTGAACAGAATGTCTTCTTCCAGTTGGACTTTGGCGATGGAGACTTCAATGGGAAACTCGGTGCCGTCCTTTCTGATCGCACTGACTTTTCGATTGGTCATTTGTATGCGCGGGGTGGCTTCTTTGGCAAAGTCATTCATCTGTTGCTTATGTTGGGGACGATGCACTTTCGGCAGCAGTAGATCCAACGGCTGATGAATTAACTCTTCCTGCGAATAGCCAAACAGGGTTTCAGTGGACGGGTTGGCGAACAGTATCTGGTTTTGGTGATTAACCCCAAGCACACAGTCTGGCGCCGAATTAAAGATGCCCTTAAATAGACGTTCACTCTTTTGCAGTGCCTGTTCAATGGTTTTTCGTTCGGTGATGTCGGTTTCAATGGCCATGAACTGTTTGAGTTGGTTTTGCTCATCAAATAAGGGTTGTATGTCCAGATGAATCCAGTATTTCCGGCCTTGTTTGTTGTAATTAATCAGATCCGCCTGTACGCCCAGTCCTGCGTGAATTTTGTTGCGAATATGATCAACGGTGATCGGGTTGGTTTCCTTACCCTGAAGTATATGACCGGGTTTTTTACCCAGTACCTCTTGCAGGCTATACCCGGATATTCGTTCAAAACCATCATTTACCCATTCGACCAAACCGGCTTTGTTGGTAATGATGACGCCATTGGTAGTACGGCTGGCGATGAGGGCCAGATTACGGGATTTCTGCTCCTGGGCCTGTGCTTGCAGTTCAGCATGGCGGGCGCGCTCGGTTTCATTCAAGGCTTTTAACCATTCGGCTTTCAGTCTCACCATGATCTGGTTGAAGGCTTTGACGACGACACTCAGTTCATCCTTGGTGTGAATGTTTAAGGGTTGATCCAGGTTGCCTTTAAGTAGCTCGGATGCAGACCGGTCGAGTTGCAGGACGGTTTTGATCACCGATTGGTAGAAGCCGTAAATCAATGCAACGGCAACAGCCAGAGACAAGGCTGTTACGATCAGAAAGATCAGGATCTTATCCTGGATTGTATCGATGCGGTGATTTAGCTTTAGCCTTAGTTGTTGGTTAGTCTCATTCCAGAGTGCGAAAGACAGGTTCATAATATGTTGGAGCGGGGTGATCCAGGCATCATCCCCTGAAACATTGGCAACGTTGGTACTTTGAATTTTCTGTATTAGTTTTTGACTTTGCTCGTCGAATTCTTTTAACAACGGCGATAGTCGCAGTTCGGTTTCAGGCGTCGGGGAATTCTGGAAGGCGGTAAACAGGTTTTTAACCAGACGAAGTTTGGTTTCACGCAATACAATTACTTTCTCGTGCAGCTTTTTATAGGCGTAAGTCGGGGCGGTTTGTGTTCGCTGATAGGTGATTGCGTCCAGGTACATGGCTCGTTCAATTTGTACCAGTGTGGTCAGTATCTCCTTTAAGGTGATCAGTACTGTATCCATCAGGTAGTATGAGTCCAGGTCCGGATCGAGTATCAGATTTGAATTATTGCCTATCTTACGAGTCAGTCGATCCAGCTTTCGGTTCAGTTCGAAGGCATAGGAGCGTTGCCAATCGCTTTCTTTTAGTTGGTTATTCAGATTGGTCTGAGTGATCTTCCAGAGTTTCTGAATTTCAATCAGGTCATCGTTTGTACTGAAGGCTTCGCCATGCTCTTTATCTATCAAGCGTAAGGTTTCCAGATGTTCCGTAATGGTTTTGACCAGCAAGGGATGTTGATGCTCAGGGTCGCTAGGCGGTTCTGGTGATAGTGAATTGGTCCATTGGGTTTTACGTTGATGGGATTCCAGTTGATAGATGGCTTGTTGCAGTTGTGTCAGGTGTTGCAGGTAAGTTGTCCCTGCAATTTCTTTTTGCGTGAACTTAATGCGTTGATACAGTTCGGAGAATAAAAAACTGCAACTGACCACCAACGGAATTGAAAAAACCAGGATAAGGGCAACGAACTTCTTCATATAGGGCAATCGGCCCATGAAATGCGTCAGTTGTTTGCCTATCGAGGTGATCATGAGTTGGGTATTCTCGTACAGCGGTTAAGGACAATAAATTAGGGCTAGCCATTCCATTAACCATAGCTCTGTTTGGGTAATGATCCAGTGATCCGGGATGGGTAGGTGAATACCAGAAGGGGCTGGGCGGGATCAGCTACAGCAAATGCCCGGCGAGTGTGCCAGGCATGCTGAAGACTGTGAAGGCCGTGAAGCGAGCGGATTAGCCTTTGGTCAGTAATTTGTAGAGTACGGGAACCAACAACAAGGTCAGTAGGGTAGAAACCGCCAAACCGCCAATGATGGTCCAGCCAAGCGGAGCCCAAAGCACACCGCCCTGAATGGTCAACGGCAATAAGCCACCCACAGTGGTCAGCGTCGTCAGCACAATGGGCATCAAGCGCGTTGCGGAGGATTCGGCAATGGCTTCCTTTACCGTGGCGCCCTGAGCTCGCAATTGGTTTGCGTAATCCACCAGTATGATGGAGTTATTCACCACGATGCCCATCAGGCTGTTTAAGCCCACAAAGGCCACAATCGAGAAGGAATAACCGCTGAAATACAAACCGAAAATCGCGCCTGTTAATGCAAAAGGAATGGCGATAAAGATAATGGCCGGTTGCAGTAATGAACGGAACTGCAGCACCAAGACAGCAAAGATACCCAACAGCGACAGGACTAACGCTTTGGCTAAACCAGCAAAGTTCTTGTTACGGTTTTCTTCTTCACCCCCGGCGTTCCAGGTGACGTTGTCTGGCCATTCCAAGGCATTCAGTCGGGTGATCACTTGCTGGGTGACGGCGGCCACATTATAGCCTTCGGATACATCGGCAGTGACGTAAATCATCCGTTGCAAATTGTAGTGTTGTAGTTTTGCCTGATTGGATTCCAGCAGAATATCGGCCACCTGACGCAGAGGGATTTGAGCGCCATTGGCGCTGGTCAGCATGATGCGGTCGAACTCTTTGCTGTTCGGTTGGTTGTAATGGTTGCTCTTCAGCACAATGGTGTAATCTTCACCCAGGTTGTCCCGGAAGACGCCAATGTTGGCACCGTTCAACGCCGTGCGTACGGCCTGATCCAGTTGGTAGGCGGTGATGCCTAACAGCGCTGCTTTGTCCGATTTGATCTGGATTTTGGTGGTGATCATTTCATCGGCAGCAGCGTTTTCAAGGTTGATGATGCCATCGACTTCGCGCATGGCGGCTTCCACCTGCGCTGCCATCTGGCGAATGCTGTCGTGTTGATCACTGATCACTCGGATTGCAATAGGGGCTTCGTACGGCGGGCCGGTCTGAAATTGCTCGACCTTAATGTCTGCGTCCGGCCAATCCACCAATAGTGCGCGTAGCTCCTCTGTGATGGCAGAGGTTTGCTGAATGCTGTCGGAGTCTAATTCCACCATTAACTGGGCGTAGTTCGGCAAGCCCTGTTTCGGAATCTTGTTGTAATAAATACGCGGATTACCGTTACCCACGTTAGCCGCAATGTGGGTGACGTTCGGGTGCTTACTGATCACATGCTCGACTTTGCGGGTGAGGCTATCGGCCGTGTAGATGCTGGCATTGACCGGCAGCTTGATGTCCACCAATACCTGGGGTTTGTCTGCTTTCGGGAACATGGATACGCCCACCGACTTCATTACATTCAATGAGCCAATAAATAACCCAATACACGCAATTAATACTAACCAGGGGTGACGTAAACTGAAATTTAATACCGGTTGATATATGTGGCGGTTAAGGCCGCTGAAGCCGTTTAAGCTGGTGGCGGCGATGACGCCGTTTTTATGGCTGAGTAGATAACGCGCCATCAGTGGTACGATGGTGAGGGCCAGCAATAACGAGCACAGCAGGGTAATCACTACGGTTACCGGCATGGAGCGCATAAAGGTACCGGAACCGCTCTGCAGTAACAGCAAAGGCAGGAACGCCAGAACGGTGGTTACCGTACCACTGGTGATTGCCCAGCCTACCTGGGAAGCACCTTTCAGGGTGGCATCGAGGCGGTTGTAGCCTTCTTTCAAGAAGCGTTGGATGTTTTCCACCACCACAATGGCGTTATCAACTAACAAGCCTAAGGCCACAATCAAACCGACGATGGTCATCTGCTGAATACCGAATCCGGCGACATCCACCCAACCAATGGCGATGATAATGGATAGGGGAATCGACACCATGGCCACAACGGCCGGACGAATGCCCAGGATCAGAAAAAGCACCACACCGACCACGGCAATACCCTGCATCAGGCTGCCGAAGAAACTGTTGGTTTGACGATCAACGCTGGTGCTTTGATCGAACACCCAAGTGAGTTTGATGTGGTCGGGTAAGGTGCGCTCAAACGCTGATACCTGTTGCCGGATTTGGTCCATTACTTCAAATATTTGGGAGCCTTCGCGTTGTACTGCAGAGACAAAGACACTGCGCTGACCATCGAAACGGGCGATGTGTCGTGGGGTGGCATCGGCCAGTCGAATGGTAGCGATGTCTTCCAGGTGTAGAACCTGGTCGTCGCGCGAATAAATCGGGGTGCGACCGATCTCTTCCAATGAGCGGTAAAGGCCACTGGTACGAACGGTCAGACGGTCGGTGCCTGAATAGATAAACCCGGCTGGAATGTTGCGGCTATTGCCCGAAAGCACATCTAACACATGGTTGGATGACACGCCCAGGGTGGTCAGTTTGCGAAGATCGAGGGCAATTTCCACCTGTTGCTCCGGGTACGCCCAGGTATCGCTTTCTTTGACGTTACGGATTTTTTCGAGGGCGTCTTCCAGCTTTTCCGCGTGCTGTTTTAGTTGCAGGTAAGAGGCGCTGTCCGAGGTTAACGCCAGTTGCACAATGTTAACGTCTGTGGGGGAGATACGCTTGATCTCTAGTTTTTGAATGCCTTCCGGCAGCTGGTCCCGTATTTGGTTAACGGCGCGGATCACTTCTTCGTACTTATCGTCCGGGTCGGTGCCGTAGAGAAACTGAATACGGGTGGTAGAAACACTGTCACGAATGGTGGATTTGATGTCATCGATGTCGTCGAGCTCATTCAGGGCTTCTTCGACTTTATCCACAATCTGGCTTTCCATGTCGAAGGGATTGGTGCCCGAGTAAATGACCGTAATCAGGCTCGAAGGAAAGTTGAATTGCGGGTCTTCAGAGCGGGGCATGGATTGATAAGAAACAATCCCCAGCAGCATCAAGATAAGGGTTAAAACCCAGGCAAACTGATGATTATTGATGGCTAAGGCCGGTAAACGCATAACGTCCCCCTGAAACTGGCTGGCTGGTGCTTACGCCACCAGGGCGCACGAGCCGTTTGTATACATAAAGGTTGAAAAAAGGGCCTCACATCGAGGCCCGAAAAACGACATCCGCATGAAATGCCGTTGGCTCTAAGTCTTGGATAGCGTGCTGTATTACGCCATTTCTTTGATTACTCGGTAACGACCTGCGTAACTTCTCTTGGCGGAGCGATGTGCGCATGCAGGTTGTAGGGAGAACCCAGCACAATTGGCCATTCTGTGTTGAGTCCGGCCGATACCAGGACGGCGTCTGTAGAAAGTGAGTGAACCTGAATGGTTTTCATCTCAATGGTTCGACTGACCGGATTCATCTGTGCGACCGTTCCTTGTTTACCATTGGCGGTCAGTAACGATGAGGTAGGGATACGATACAATTTGGGCTGCTGAACCGGATGGACATTGATGTGAGCATATAAACCGGATAACAGTCGGAACGGCTCTTCATTGATGCGAACTTCCACTTCAAACAAACCGGTGTTGGGGTTGGCTTGTGCGGCAATTTCAGTCACTTCGCCACTGAGAGTCTGGCCCGGGTAGGCGTCTAGCTCAATGGTGGTTGTGTCTCCCAGATTAACGTATACCGCTTCCCGATCAATCAACCCGGCTTTTACTACCCAGCCTTTGCTGTTAGGGGAGAAGGTAATAATTGGTTGCCCTGGAGATACAAGCTCGTCGGTTTCTATGTGCTTGGTGATAATGACGCCGTTGGCCGGTGCTTTGATTTGCGAGTGCTTTAAGTTGAATTCGGCAATGTTTAATGCCGCCTTGGCCTTATCTTTGCGGATTAAGGCATTGTCGAGTTTTTCTTTGGGGGCCAAACGTTGTGCGACCAGTGTTTCCAAGCGGGTAACATCCAGTGAAGCCTGTTTGAAATCGGCTTCGGCCTGACGGTGCTGTGCCCGGATTTCAGACAAATCCAATTGAGCCAGTAATTGCCCTTGTTTGACTTTTTGGCCGTCTACCACAGAGATGCGCTGTACGATGCCCGAGGTTTTAAAGGACAACCGGGATTGCGCTTTATTGGCTACCAAACCGGATGAATAAAAAGAAACGGCGCGTTCGACGGATTCAACCTGGGCGGTATCTACGGGTGGATTGGCGTGGCTCACCAACGGTGTGGCGATGGATACAACAGTTAACGACAGTAGCATTAAAAGTGGTTTCATTGACGGTTCCCCCTAAACGAGTATCGCTCTATGGCGATGACTCAGTGTTCTGTTTGTCCGGCCTGGCATGGCGCCGCTGCCCGGATGGCCCTTTTCCAGTGTGTGTATCGAACAAGCCTGGTTACAGCAGATGATGAATGGCTGTACATTTACACTGTAAAGATAGTATTATGTTGACACTGACAACATGTTAAGCGTCTAAAGTATGCAGTGTCAACATGAAATGTTTACATTGACAACATAAAAATAAAAAAAAGGACTCGGGACTAAGGATGTATGCTGTGATGAAGTCAAACGCAGAGTCTCAATGTGCTATCATGTGCCCGCAGAACTTGGAGTCATCATGGAAAAAACCAATAACTATCACCACGGCAACTTGCGTCAAACACTGATTGATATTGCTTGTAGTGATATACGAGACAAAGGGGTGGATGGATTAAGCCTGAGAGCCATTGCTAAAAAAGCAGGTGTCTCGGCCAATGCCCCCTATCGTCATTTTGCTGATAAACGGGCGTTGCTGATTGCCATCGCCATTGTCGGGTTTGAAGAGTTACGAGCCCGAATGGAAGAGGTCGAGCAGACCACCGATGATGTGATGGAAGAGTTTCGCTTAAAAGGCATCGCCTATGTGAAATTTGCCGGTGACTGCCCTGAGAAATATAAGCTGATGTTTGGTCCGGCGATCACCGATCGAACTTCGGATGAAACATTGTCGATGGCGGCTGGCGAATCTTACGAACAATTACTGACCTGTATTCGTAAGGGCATTGATGCCGGTTTGTTCAAGGATGTACCGGTTCAGACCTTGGCCGATCCGGTTTGGGCAATGATGCACGGCATCTCCAGCTTACTGATCGACGGCTTTTTTGAAGAAGATGCACAGTCGTTCCGGGAGTTAAAAGCGTCCTGCCCGGTAGGGCGTCATGTCACGCTTGAAGAAGTAATGCAAAACAATTTGCAGTTGGTGCTGCACGGAGTATTGGCTTAGGAACGGATCAGAGATTTCTAAGTGCTCCACCTGGCGTTTGGCCGATGATCTTGAAGGTAAAGTATGAAAACACGAATTACAGAATTGTTGGGCATTGAACACCCGATTGTATTGCCAGGTATGAGCTGGATCTCTGTGCCTGAATTGGTTGCTGCGGTATCGAATGCCGGTGGTTTGGGGATTCTGGCATCTGGGCCGTTGAGTCGACAGGAAACACGCGACGCCATTCGCCGTATTCGGGAATTAACCGACAAGCCGTTCGGCATAGGTGTGACTTTAATGATGCCGGGAGCGGAAGAAAACGCCGAAGTTGCGTTGGAAGAAGAAGTCCCTGTGATTAACTTCTCGTTGGGCAAAGGCGATTGGCTGGTGGAAGGTGCCAAGCGTTATGGCGGTAAAGTGATTGCGACCGTGGTGACTGAAAAGCATGCGCTGGCGGCACAGAAATCCGGTGTGGATGCCCTAATGGTAACCGGGCATGAAGCTGCGGCCCACGGTGGTGCTGTGACCTCTTTGTGTTTGGTGCCTGCCATTGCAGATTTGGTGGACATTCCGGTGATTGCGGTTGGCGGCTTTGGTGACGGCCGTGGGTTGTTGGCAGCGTTGGCCCTGGGTGCTGAGGGTGTTGCCATGGGCTCACGCTTTGCAACCAGTCTGGAAAGCCCGTTGCATTCCAATGTGAAAACGACGGTGGTTGAGAAGCGGGTAGAAGATACTATTTACTCGAAAAACTTCGACGGTTTGTACGCTCGTGTAATGAAGACCCCGATGGCCGAGAAAGCCACCAAGCGACCAATGAATTTCTTCATGGCGGCGCTGAAGTCCTTTAAAGCAGCAAAAATGGTGGACATGCCTCTGTGGAAGCTGATGTTGGGCATGCTGGCACAGTTCGATAAGATTCGTATGTTGTCGCTGTTTGGTGCGGCCACTGAAAAGCTGGAAGCTGCAACCATTGACGGGGATCTGGATAAGGGCGTTCAGTTCATTGGTCAATCACAAGGCGTGATCAATGACGTGGAATCGGTGCAGGTGTTGATGGATCGTATCATCGCTGAAGCCAGAGAACGTTCGATTGAACTCACCAAAACTTTGGTTGACTGATGTCAGGCTAATCAGGACTGATTAACCGCAATGCCGACTTCCAGGTGTTCAAACCAATCCAGAAATTCGGTGATTTGTTCCCCTTTGAAGATACGTCCGTGTTGTGGGCACATGTAGTCAATATCAAGTCGACGTACTCGATTGATCCAGTTCTGTTTAGCCGTGTTGGATGGCATCCAGCGTTGGTGGAAGTAGCGCATTTTATCCGCGTGTTGCTCGAAGTCTTCGACGAATAACGGGAAATCTCCGTCTTCCAGTGCAGCGCCTATGTCTCCACTGAATAGTATCTTGGCGACCGGATCGTAGACATGAAAATTACCGGAAGAGTGCAGGTAATGGGCGGGGATCAGCTGTAATTCCAGCGAACCCAGTTTGAGCGTTCCACCTTCGTCTTTGATCGGGACGTATTCGATGTTTTCCATACCAAAGTGACGGATAAAACCTTCCCATAGCCAAGGGCTATAGAGTTTGGCGTGAGGCAACACCTGATCCCATAAACCAAGTGAAGAGATGATGTCCGGGTCTTGGTGGGATGCAAATAAACTGGTGACTTGTTCCGGTTTAACGTGTTTTAGGATGTTGGCAAACATCGACGAAAACAGCTCAATGCCACCGGGGTCCAGAATCAACGCCTGATCGTCAGAAACAATCATGTACTGATTGGTGTCGATGATTTTATCCGGCTTGTTCGGGTCCCTTCCGAATAAAATCCACTCGTGTGTTCCTTGGTATATTTTCCGGCTCTTCATAGCGTATCTCGGGTTAAAATGCGTCGGGATTCGGTGGCTCTGTCTTTGATCTGATTGGTCAGGCGCTGAATGTTGTCGGCCATTTCTCGTAAATTTTGTTCGAACTCTCCGGTTCGGTTGGACTCCAGTCGTGAAGTCACTACGATGACACTGGCGGCACGCATCAGGGTTTGAATTTCTTCCAGTTGTGCGTCGAGTTTATTTAACTCCCGTTTTAACGTGTCAGAAATGCCATGCAGCTTTTGGGTTGCATCCTGAATGATGAGTTTCATTGTTTGTTGGTGCTGAGGCTCAAACAAATCTGCTCTGGCTGTCTTTAAACGATCAATCAGTAAATGCGCTTTCCACTCCCTGACTGAGTCGTTTGCTACCCGCATGGAAATATCGTTGATGGTGTGCACCAGTTGAATGGTGTTCTCGGCCAGTTCGGCAAAGTAGCTGGTAATGACGGTTAAACCGGCGGCCTGACTGCCTGCACGGAATACTACGAAGCGAGCGTTCTTGGCGGCCAGGGACAGCTCACGGGCAATGGATTCGGCTTTATCGAGTTCAGCGGCAACGGAGGCCGTTTTGATAGAAAGGCTGGCGCTGTTACTCATGAAGGCGATCAATCCTTGAAATGAAATTTCAGTGTAGATCATATATCGACCCGGCTTGGTCAGAACTTTACCAAAGCTTGATTCAGGTCAAATGGGCAGTTGCCGAGGCCCATGTAGCAATGCAGTTAGCATAAAAATGGTTTGGAAAGAAATAGCCAAGAAATCAATGCCTTGGATATAAGCAGAAGGTAGGGGAAGTACGGCCCGGAGCTAAGTTGCTTGTTAGACCGTCTGCCTTCAAGTGATTCGACGGTGTGCTCCAGGCCGGAAGGGGACTATTTGATTTCCAGCGTTACTCCGACGGCGTAAGGTGGTGTACTGTCGGAGACTTGATCAAACGCCGAGGCTTTGATGAAGATACGTTGCTCTTCAAGACCGGCATCAATCAATAAACGACGGGCCGTGATGGCTCTGTGTTGAGCCAGTTCGGTCAGCTGATTTTTGGCCACCGGTTGTTGGGCAATAACCCGCGACTCCAACGCTTGCGCCTGTTTCGCATCGGTTGGTTGGGGCTCACCACTGCGCTGAGCTAACAATGCCTGGTATTTGGGGTTGTCGTAGTCCACGGTGATGCCTTGCTGATCAACAAAACTGCGCCAGCTACGGGACTGCAGTGTCTGGCGATCGCTTTGGTCGGTTTGACCGGTAATGCTCAGTTTCAAGGCTTGACGCTTTTTCAGCGCTGTCGCCAGTTGCGCGACCTTATCATTGGAGGTATCGGCCGCTTCCGGCGTACCGGCATTAAACTCCAGATGGCTTAAGTCGGCATCACTGCCTGCCAGATTCGCAATCAGTGTAAAGGGCGAGGTGACCGCTTTGGTGATCAGATTAATTAACGCGCCAATGACGACATCGCCGTATTGAAAATCCGGATCATTGAGGTTGCCTTCGATTGGGAGATCGATGGTGATTTCGCCCCGATTGTTCTGTAACAGGCTGACCGCCAGGGGTAATGGCAGCCCGAGGCCTGCGTCGCTGGCCTCGTAGTTCCCCAGTTCCAGTTGATCAATAAACAACTCGTTATCTGCTTTCAGCTCGCTGTTATTCAGCTTGTAATTCAGATCTGTGGATAATTTCCCTTGAACCAACGGATAGTTCAGGAAATGCTGGCTGTATGGGGAGAAGGTCGATAAGGCAATGCCGGCCATCTTGATCGCAATGTTGGTGTAGGCTTGTTCACTTAACGGATTGATTTGTCCTTGAACGCTGAAAGGCGCATAGCCATTTACCTGACCCGCCAGGTTGATGTTGCCACGGCTCAGGTTCTTGCTGGAGAGTTGATCAACCACCCCGTTAAGCTGCTCGATATTGAAGTAAACCGGTTCATCAATGCCACGGTCGCTGAACTGAAGTTTGTTGTCGCGGATGGTGATCTTGCCGATGTTCACCAGCCAATCTTCCTGTTCGGTCGAGGCTTCAGGGGCTTCCGAGTCTGAATTAGCCGCGCCTGAGTCAGGCTCCGCTCCGGTGGATTTAACCAGATCACTGAAGTTGGTGACTGTGCCATCTTCCGCGCGTTTCAAAACGGTTAACGGGTAGAGAATACTGTCCAGCAGGATTTCTTCGATGGTCAGTGTCTTTTGTGACTGGCTGAATGAAATGCCTTCCAGATAAATGCCTTGTCCGGCCAGGATTGCCTGAGATTGAGCCTGGTTAGTTAGCTGTACATCTCTCAGTTGCGTTGAACCGTCAAAGCTCAGTTGTTGGCGTTTGTACTGGACCTGACCGTTGATGTCGAATAGCAGTTTATCAATGGATAACTCAGTCACTGGCGTAAGGTAGGGTTGAATCATCGCCACCGGGAAGTCTTTCAAGTCCAGCTGGACGTTTGCGTCCTGTTGTTTAACGTTAAAGTCACCGCTCAGTTTCAGGTGGCTTTGCTGACCAGGTTGAGAGGGTGACTGGGTGATCAGGGACAGGCTAAATTCCGCCGGTGTCTCGGTTAGCGTCAAGTGCTTGATCTGACCGTTAATGTTGTTAACGGCCAGTTCGGCTGCCGGTGTTGTGGTGTGATCTTTCAGCGCGATACTGGCTTCTTCCAATTGAATTTCATCCACCGTGACAGCCCACTCCTGTTCTGGGGCTGCCTTCTTTACGGCGGTTTTGATGTTCTGTTGCACTGGTCGCTCTGCAAACATGCGGGCCAGTTTCAACGCGCCTTCTGTGTCGCGCTCAGCTTGAACGGTCAGTCCTGAGGTCTTGCTCAATGCTATCTGAATTTGCTTCTGTTGAAGATCAAAGAAGAGCCCACTGATTTCTTGAGACGGTAAGGTCACGACGGCCTCTTCCTCGCCTTTGGCGGCCAGTCGAACATCCGATAAGGTGGCTTTGCCCCGGTTCAATACCAATTCGAAACGGTCCTTGGTCAGCAGTTGATAGTCGAAACTGACGGCCAATGCGCCGGACAGTGGCTTATAAAAGACGTCATCCTGAATGTATTCCCAGAGCGTTTTTACAGCTAACTGGTTTAGCTCCAAACGACCTTCACTGTAGAAGGGATGCAGGCCTATGTTGCCTTGCCAACTGAACTGGGCAGTTTGCTCCCCCTGGGGCAGCGCAATGTTGAGCTGATAATTGCCTTCGTCATTGGGCAAGGTGGACAGATGATCCAGCGTCAGATCCATCGGGCCAATGGTTTTTTGGAAGGCGGTTTTACGGCTCCAGTCTTGAAAATCCACCACAGCATTGTTCACTTGAAGGGCGTGAATCAGCAGTGGAAAGGGCGATGGGGTTTCTGACTTCGCTGTTTCTGTCGGCTCAGCTTGATTGGTTGAGTCATTTTTCTGCAGCCAGGCGTCCCAAAGGAATGCGCCGTCGGCTGATTTGGTGATACGAGAGTAAGGTTGCTCAATGGTCAGCTCTGAAAGTACTAACGCCTGATGAAACACCGAGCTGAGTTCGAGGTTAGCGGTGACTTGCTTTAATCCCGCCAGCTTAGAGGTTTGGTCTTCTTGTATCTCGTTCAGTTGCAGCCCTTCAATGGTTAATTCTAATAGAAAGGGGTTAAACGAGACGTGTTCTACCGATGCCGATAATTCCGGAAACGGACTAAGCCACTCAGGCAGGTTTTTCTTCAGAAAATACGGAAGGAAGACGCCCGCCAGCATAATGTATAAGCCGAAAAGGCTGATCAAAAAACTGAGAACAGGACGACGCCTGAGGAACAAAATCATGGGTGAAGGAGCTTGTTTCATGCCGTGACAAATCCTTGTAGCGAGACTGCGCTCAGTCTATCCCTATTAAATGACCATTGCACGAGCCGAGAGCTAATTTGTGGTATGTCGTCATGGAATGTCTTAGTGGAAGATATTAGTGGGCGATCTTATAGGAAACGCTTAGTGGAATGTCGTTTCGTAGCCAGTGTATTCATACCCGATAGAAGCCCGCCGTAAGAGGATTGCCTATAGCGTGTGTCCTGTATGACTTTTGATCAGTCCAAAGTGGCGTTCTGTAAACATTAGCTGTCTTGAGGAAACATTGACCGGATTTTTAGTATCTAGACTGCCAAATGGGCTGAACAAAAATAAATATAAAGCACATAGAGGTTTACGATGAAAACTACACCTTTCGAAAAGGCAGTATCACGCACCGCCACGGCATTAATGGTGGCATCTCTGACGTTGTTCTCTCAGCTTTCACAGGCAGAAACGCCGACCAAGGCCGCAGTGGTGGGGGACAGTATTACCATGGGGTTTGCCGCTGACTGTACCGGCAATATCTGGTTTTGGGATTTGTTTTGTCTGCTTGGCGGCGATCAGCCGGAGCACAGCTGGTTCGATGGCTCATCAGGCAGTGTGAACAGCTTTGATGATAAATGGGACGCCACCAGTGCGGGAGTGAACTCCACCAAGGCCGCAGCCAAGTCTGGTTCTGAAATGCGTGGCGGCGACAACAACTTCGCATATCAGGCGCAGCAAATTGTGGCCATGACCACCAAACCGGATCATGTGTCCGTCGAATTGGGCGGAAACGACATTTGTAACCGGGATTGTGTTGATCCGGCCAATTGTAATGACCCACTGTATACCGATGATCAATGGCGCGAAGCGGTACGTAACGGCTTGAATGTGCTGGTGGATGGTTTACCGGCCGGTTCTTCTGTGCACTTGGGCAGTGTACCAAGAGTGCAGGACTTACGAGCTGCAGGGCTAGAGAAACAACGCAACAATCGTTGGACGGTAAACTGCGAAAGCCTTTGGTCGACCTTCAATGTCTGTGAGATTGCCACAGCGGGCGGAACCTTCAACGGTGAAGATCACGCAACCCGTTTTGCGGGTGTGTCAGCAGCGCAGCAGCGTTATAACGAGATTCTGCGTGAAGAAGCAGAAGCCTATAACGCGAACGATGCCGGGCAAAATCCGCGAGGCATTGAAGTAGTAGCTGATTACGTGGATGAAGACACCCTTTCTGCGGGCACACGTTCGTTTGGTGCCTCTGAAATTGACGGTGGAGACTGTTTCCACCCCAGTGTGAAAGGGCAAAACCTGGTTTCGGACATCTTGTGGATGAGTAATCCGAGTAAGTAAAACGTCTGTACTTAGAACATTTCGTACTTGGAATATTCCGTACTTGGAAAAATTAGTACTTAGAAAATTCAGCACGTAGAAAATAAAGAATTCAGCCCGGAGAGGTCACTGAGGTGGCCTCTCACCACTTCAACATAGGTAAGGGGTTTAACGGATGGCGAAAGAGCTGGCTACGGATGATGCGGGCAAGCAACGGATGAAAGCCCATGTCGGGAAATACCCGGTAGGTGTCTTGTATGGCTTGTTTGCTGGTACCGAAGTGTCGCCAGCCATAGGTGAGGTCAATCCAGTCGGCTCTTCTGAAGATTTCCGGTAACGAATCACCGGGGTCTACCGCAGTAATTTTATGGTGTTCGCTGATAATGCGACAAACGTCATCAATCCATTCCGGACAATCAATCATTTGCAGGTAGCGTCGGGCCAAGGCTTCTGACGGTTGCACATAGTCGGCGGTGTGACTGGTCCAGAGCGCCAGGTCATGAAAGACTGCAGCGATCTCGATCAGACTGGCTTGTTCACTGGACAGCTGGGCTTGCAGATGACAAAAATTAACCACCCGGTAGAGGTGATTTTTGTATCCGGTGTAATCGTCGCCCAAGCAGCTTTGATAGGGTTTCAGTAAGGTTTCTATGGTTTCGGAAAACAGAATCATACTGTGGCTCTCATCGCGCTCTTTTCAGTGTTTTTTAGTGCTCTTCTGATCTTGCTTGTTCAGAGGTTCCTAATTGCACTTTCTGCGTTTTTGGCTGGTATATAAATAACTATTGAAGAGCCTCAGATGATCTGCAAACAGAGGATTACCCCAGATGGCTTAAGACATCGACCATTCAATTGAAATGGTGGTTGATGCCTTAAGCGGCGGGTCACTTATTGAATGCTGTAGTCGTATCGTACTGGCAGTCCGTTTCGCATGAGTTGTAGAGAAACCTCTTGTTCATGTTTGAGGGTGTCCCATAGGCTGTTTTGTCCATCGTGTAGCCATTGATCATTGACTCTTAACACCACGTCGTTGTCTTGCAAGCCCAGGGTGCGATAGAACTCCTGATCTGTGATGTTCCGAAGTTTCATCAATGACTGACCTTCAACCTGGTGTTCTGCTGTTTGGAAATGACGTTCCAGTTGCGATTGGTTGGCCAGTTGTTCGTCTAACCAGGCTCTGGAAAGCGGGGTAATGCTGGTAACGGGGAGCTCCCGGTGGCCTTCATTGAAGCGGCGTTCCGGATACGTCTGCCAGCTTGTTGAGTGTTGGGCAGTCGTAGAAGAGAGGGATGAACTGGTAGCGGATGTTGCCAGTTGGGTATCCTGGATCTCTTGGTCATTAGAGGGGCTTGTACTTGTCTGAAGCGGTAAAAAACTCAGTCGTCCTAGGTGATTTAATACGATTCGGTCATCTTCAATCGCCACCAATAAGGGCGCTACAGAGAACGCCTGATCGAATTGGATGGGTTGGTTCTGGCGAAAAATTTGTTGGGATTGAGTGTCTGTGTATTCAATGACCACCGTTGAATGTTGAGGGTCGTTGGATTCGTTAATCGCAACCAAACGTAATGGCAAAGGGCTTCTAACTATTGATGCGGGTGTTTGATCCTGTGGAAGACCTTGTTGGGCCAAGGCGTAATCAGTGTAGAACTTTAAGGTGGCCAGAGGCACCGGGCCTTTGATGTAAAGACCATTTATAAAGGTTACGGGGACATTGCCCAGTCCTAACTGTTCACCGAAGGCGACATCCTGTTCAACTGCGTTTTTGAAGCTTAAGTCGTTCAGGCAGTGTTCAAAGGTCGGGGTTTTGATATTGAGTTGTTCGGCGATGGACAAAAAGCGGGTTGGTGTCAGGTCATCCTGATGTGCATACAACGCTGAAGCGTAAGGCCAGAATTTGCCTTGTTGATTAGCACAGCGTGCGGCGTTGGCTGCGGGCCGGGCATTACGGTGAAATGACAAGGGGTAGTCGTAATGTGCGAATTGAAGTTGGTGCGGGTACTGCTCCGCCAGCGCCTTAAATACCGGTTGCATACGCTGACAGTGAGGCGATTGAAAACTGCAAAAAACCGAGACAGTAATAGGGGCACTGGCGGGCCCTTTTGCCGCAAGGGTGCTTTTGGGTAACTCAGTAAGCGGCGGAATGGGGGGCGAAAGATGATTGATGACTTCGGAACGGGTGATGCCCTGTTGCTGGTTCTGTTGTTCAATTAACCGTTGTAATGCGGCTTGCCGAAGTTGGTAGGCCTGCCATTCCAGATCATGCAATTGGAAGCGTATGTGTTGATCCAACTCGCCTTGTTCAATCGGGTAGCCATTTACCTGGGCAACGGTTTTATCGGGCGCAGGTTGAGCGGGTAGCTGTGACCTGCTACTGATTTGCACGGGCTCAGCGGTTGTCGGGTTTGAACGAGTTGTGTCTGAATCGGTTTGACAGCCTGTCAGCAGACTGACGGCGATCAGTATGGCTACCGAGGGTGTGCACCGGAAAGGGGGTGAGGTCATGAGTGTATCCTGCGTATTTATTGTTATTGTTGTTAGCATTGCCTCTCAATAGTAGTAACCCGGAGGTCAGTCTGCCAGGGCAAATCGAACCGGGTTAGGGCGGTTTGGCCCAGTAAGTATGGGGATTCGCTAAGTAAAGAAAGGCTTAGGGCTGAAGCGGAATTGTCAGCCCTAAGATGGTGTTGCGAGGGGGTAAAGGTTCCCTAAATTTTGAAACGGGAAATCAGTTTGGCCAGTTGTTCGGATAATTCAGATACCGATTGCGCAGACCGGGAAGTTTCTTTGGCGTCCTGGTCGGTCTTCTCGGCCATTTCGGCAATGTGGGTAATGTTTTTACTGATTTCTTCCGATACAGAAATCTGTTCTTCGGCGGTGGTGGCGATTTGCAAATTCATTTGGTTGACCGTATTCACCGACGTGGTAATGGCGTTTAATGACTGACCAGCGTCGTCGGTTTTGGAAACCGCCTGCTGTACTTGCGTCAGGCTGGCTTCAATGGCATCCACAGTGTCTTTGGACCCTTTTTGAAGAGCCTCCACCATTTGATTGATTTCCTGGGTGGAATCATGGGTTTTCCCCGCCAGCGAGCGAACCTCGTCCGCTACTACAGCAAATCCGCGTCCTTGTTCACCGGCACGCGCCGCTTCGATGGCCGCGTTCAGCGCCAACAGGTTGGTTTGTTCGGCAATGTTTCGAATGACATCGACCACCGTATTGATTTGGTCGCTTTCTTTGGCGAGACGATCAGTGACTTCACCAGCGGCACTCAATCGGGAGGCCAGGCTTTCAATGGTGTGAATTAGAGCCTCGACGTTTTCTTTACCAGTCAAGGTAGCCTGATTCGCTTGTGACGTGGCTTCGGCCGCTTCGTTTGTGTGGTTAGCCACCTCTTGCACGGTCGCGGTCATTTCATTCATTGCGGTTGCGGCCTGGTTACTTTGAGATAATTGCTCTTGCGCCCGGGATACCGTTTGCTCGGTTGCCATCATGGTTTGAGAAGCCGCTGTACTGAGTTGTTGGGATGCGTCCGATACCTTATGCAAGCTGTCCCGGAATTGGCTAACCATGGAATTGAAACTTTTGGTGATGTCGGCAATTTCGTCTTTGCCTTTGGTGTCAAGTGTTAAGGTTAGGTCCGAATTTTGACCTACCTCATCCAAATGATCCTTGAGGCGAATAATTGGATTACTGAGTGATTTCGAGAATACATAACTGCTACCGATGGCGATAATAGTCACTACGACGAAGACAATAATGGCATTACTTGCAATGGTCCTGGTGACCTCGTGGGCGCTGGCAAAGGCTTCGGCTTCGTCGATTTCAGCCAGTAAAGCCCAGGTAACCCCCTGAAATTCGAGAGACGTGTAGGCAGACAGTACTTCCACGTCCCGATAATCGAAAATATGCAAGAAACCATCCTTGCCCTGATGTGCTTGTTTGACGCTTTCGCTGTTGACCTCTTGTAATCCGATACTGGATTCCCGGGTCTTGATCAAATCGATGGTGCCGCTATCCATTCCTGAGCTGGCCAAGGTATTGGCAAAACCGTCCAGGTCTTCAATCAAAAAGCGGCTGTCACTGCGTAATTTGAAGTCTGACCCCACCAAATAGGTTTCACCTGACTCTCCCAGGCCTACATCGCTCCATTGTTGGCTGTGGGTCATGATGTTATTAATGATGTCTAATGGCATTTGGAAGATCAGTACACCGTAGATTTCATCGGCGTCACGAATGGGGGTCGCCATAAAGGAGGCCGGAGCTTCATACGAAGGGGGATAGGGCGCAAAATCGGTAAAGGCGATGGCGTCCGGGTCCTGGGCATCTTTTACTCGCCGATAGACCTCGGCGATGCCGGTATTTTTAAAGGGGCCGGTTAATAACGATGTTGCAAAGTCGATTTCTTTGTAGACCGAATAGATGATATGACCATTGGTGGGGTGAACGATGAAGATGTCGTAGAAACCGAAGGTTTCCAAATACTGCACCATGGTCGGGTGATAGATCTCATGGAATTGTTCGTAGGTGGTGTAATCCTTAATATCGACCAGCTTGTGCTTTTCACCTAATGGGTTGGGGTTGTTGGCAATGAAGATGCTTTGGAACTCCAGTGCTTTGTCCGACATCTGGGACACCCAGCTTTGAACAGGTGCTTCTTTTTGAACGTTCATTGCACGATATTGATTCTGGAAGTCGCTGGAGAGAAAACGACTGACATCTTGCTTAAACTTATCGGTTTGTCCGAATAGACCCGCCTGCGCGGTGTGTTCTTTAAACGCATCACCGAAACTCATGGCGGCTTGCGCGGTGGCCGGGTTCGAAGACAAGGTGAGAATCAGATTCTCCAGGTTGCTTAAATAATCCTGTAGCCTTGCTTTGGTGGTATCCCGTACACCTTTAAGGCGGTCTTGGGACGCATCTTCCAGTGCATGTTGGCTGGTTGAAGTGGCTTTGGTGCCAATCATCAGGTTGGACACAACGACGGGAACCAGCGCGAGAAGGGTCGCCCCTATAATGAGCTTGGTTGATATGCGCATAACGTACTACCTACATTTGGTTCCTCGCTTCCACTAGGGACATCAAGCGAAGAGAGTTTTCTTAGCATAGATTTTTCTAGAAAACCATACTATATGAGTAGGAGATTAGCCTAGATTTGGATAAGTGGTAGGATATTTTTCGGAAGGAAATGTCTCAAAAACTGACCGTTTCGGCATGAATAGATGTGTTTTATAGCAGTCTAGACAACCAAAGGGCGTGGGATTGGTTGTTTCTTGACTTATTGGTCTGAATTAAGAGCGGAAATAAGTAATGAGAAGGGAGAAACTGCCGATATCAGGCAGCTTCGTAGAATAGGTCGGACTTTTGTTCGTCGGCTTTTTCAGAGATAAATTCGCGCGCATAGTCTTCACACTGACCACAGCAGTTAGCAACACCTAGTAGCTCCTGAACCTGATCAAACGATAGGTTACCTTCTGCCATAACTTGTTCAATATCGTGAGTGGTGACTTGGTTGCAAAGACAAACAAACATGGTTCAAGCCTCATAAAGGGATAACGATCAATATGGAAGAAGATAATATTGCAAATGATAAGGATTATCAAACGCATTATTAATTTTGACGACGAATGGTCGTATCTACTCAAGCTATTGTTTTTTGGGTCGATAGTATCTCTACAGTTTTCAGCACATCGGAACTCAATAACAATAAGGTAGAGTCAAAACAATGTATCGCACCATGATAGATATGCCGCTGAGATTTAAGTTTTGGATGGTCAATGGGTTTTCCTTCATTGGAATGAGTATTTTGTCAGCCTATGCCATTACCTCCAGCTTTAAACAACTTCATCCGCAGGGCGAATTTGCTTCGGCAGAGTACTGGCAATATTTTTCGGATCAGGCATTAGGCTATGCCTTGTGGGTCTTTGTATTGATGTGTCTGGTGATGGGAGCGTCCCAAGTGTTGATTTCTTTCGTGCATCAACACGTCAAAGTGCTGAATAAAGCAATGAAGAAGGCAGCGGAACGTGGCGATCTGAATGTTCGGGTGACGGAAGATTGCAATGACGAAATCGGTCAGATGACCGCCAGCTTTAATAACATGCAGGCGGCTTTTTATGCCATTGTTTCTGAAGTGAAACAGGCGACTGGCCAGGTCAACGATGTGGCGGATGAGTTTATTCGTCAGACGGAATCGGCCTGCGATTCCATGCGTGGCCAGCAGCAGGTCAGTACACAGGTAATGTCAGAAGTTGAAACCCTGAAAGCCTCTTCAGATCAGGTATTGTCGAGCGCCCAATCGGCGAAGCAAGTGTCTGTGCATGCGGAAGAAGTACTGAATGACGGCCGCAGCTCCATTGAACAAATTATTTCAGCGACCAAGGTGATCGCCGGTGATGTGGAACAGACGGCGACACAAATTAATCAGCTAGCGGAAGACAGTACCAGTATCAGTGGTTTTGTTGAGGTAATTCGCAGTATTTCCGAACAAACCAACTTGTTAGCATTAAATGCGGCCATCGAAGCAGCCCGCGCCGGTGAGCAAGGTCGTGGTTTTGCCGTGGTCGCGGATGAAGTTCGAAGCCTGGCCAGTAAAACTCATGAGGCGACCGATAAAATCGGTGACATTCTGAATAAGTTTGCCGAGCTGACCAATGCCGTGGTGCAAGCGATGGAACAAAGCCGTTCGCACGTGGCGGAATCAGTCGAACATGCTGATCTGGCACAGTCGTCCTTTGCCCAGATTGCTCGTTCCGTGACAGAACTGGCGGAAAGTAATCAGGTAATTGAGCAAGAAGCGCACGGGCAAGCCGATAACACAGAGCGGGTGGTGGATTGTGTGCGTCGTATTGAATCCGTGACTTCTAACACGGTTTCCGGGGCGAAAGGCATTCATCTACAGGCTGAGAGTTTGCAAGTAGTGGCCCATCAGCTGCGCGGTCAATTAAACAAGTTCCAGGCTGAGTGACGTTTTTTCATTTCTAATTCTGATTTATTTGTCCAGCTTTAACAGGTCCGTGCGGATTTTAATCGGGTCTGGCTGGGCATCGGTGTAGACCAATAACCCATCGACTTTCGGGTGCATTAAATAAATGTAGCCTTGATGTTCCAAATACTCGCTGGACTTGCTGAGAGTGAAGCTTTGTTTGAGTGCTTGCAAGGTGTTGTTGAGTTGGTTTGGATCTTCAATGCGGACTCCAACGAATTCAGACCCAAAACCGGCGAGATAGTCTTTTAGATGAGTCGGTGTGTCTGTTTTCGGGTCTATGGTCAGAAAGGCTAAGGTTGCAGTTTCACCCACGGATTTGGACAACCGCTGATAAAAGGCCATGGTCATCGGGCAGATGTCGTGGCAACTGGTGAAGCCGGTGGTAATAAACAAGGGTTTGTCTGCCAGCTCCAGCCAATCAGTGCGATCCGTGTGTTGGGTTTGCAGTGCGACATCCGGTAGCTGAAACGGGGTGATGTGCCCATAAAGGTCGGTGGGCAGCGCTCTGTTGGCTATGGCTTGTGATTGGAAAAACACCAGCCAGGTGAGCAGGGCGGTGGCGATGGACAAAAGCAGGCTTATAGTTATTGATTTTTGCATTATTATTCCCTCATGCGTTGCCTAACTTTCAGTAAAGCACATGAGGGAAATACACCAAGAGGCTGAGCCTGCATTTTATGTGCGACATCTCTGGTATCGAGTGTCTGTATCATAGATTTAATGACAGCATTTAATGCAATGCAGAGCTGGTTACATCTTATTGAGCCAGCGACAGGTTGCTGGATTGGCACAGTTCCATCCAGCGAACAATACCGGCACTGCGGTATTTTTGTTTGTGGATTACAAAATAAAACTTCCGGCTAAAATCCCGATGAGGCACTGGCAAAGGCACCAGGCTGCCGCGTTTAAAAGCGTCTTCCAAGGCAACGCGCGAAAGGCAGCCGATGCCCAGGTTTGCCGAGACTGCACGCTTGATCGCTTCTGTGTGTTGTAATTCCAGCTTGACCTGAATTTCCGGAAGAACGCCGTGCATGGCCCGGTCGAAGGCCTGTCGGGTACCAGAACCGCTTTCCCGTAAAATCCATTCCGCTTCTTTCAGTTGTCGATCCGTCAGTTGCAGTTGATCCGCATAGGGGTGATCCGGGGAGCAAAACACCACCAGTTCGTCATCCCGCCAGGGAATGACATCCAGATCCTGGTGTTGCAGTTCCCCTTCGATCAGGCCGATGTCGATTTCGAAATTCAGTACTTTTTGGCCGATCTCAGAAGTATTGGCCACCGACAGAGACACTTCGGCATCCGGCTGTTCCTGCATCATTTCTGCCATGGTGGACACGGCCAGGTAGTTGCCTATGGTCAGTGTTGCACCTACTTTTAAGTGTCCTGCGTCTTTGTGCTGCGCCATGATGCGCTCTAATTCTTTGGCTTGCTCGATTAATTGCTCTGCTTTTGGTCGGATTAATCGGCCCTGTTCATTAAGTTGCAAGCGCTTACCGATTCTATCGAATAAGGGCAGGTCGAATTGAGACTCGATATCCTTCAGGGCACTACTGGCGGCGGATTGGGACATGGATAAACTGTCGGCGGCCTTGGTGATGTTCTGGAAATGAGCGGCGGCAAGAAAGACTTCAAGTTGGCGGAATGTATAACGCATTATTTATAAATCCGATTTATAAAATACAAATTATCTGTTTTACAGATTTAGGTGGCCAGAATACAGTGAAAAGCATAGCAAACGCAAGCGCTCCGAATGCAGTCTCAGGAGTGATTTTAGATCTTGTCAGGATCTATCGGTGAAGGAGACCTTATTGTGAGTAAACTAATTCGAGAAACGGTGACCAGCGTTCATCATTGGAATGATACTTTGTTCAGCTTTAAAACCACCCGTGATCAAGGGCTGAGATTCAAAAACGGGTATTTCACCATGATCGGGTTGGAAGTGGAGAATAAACCATTACTCCGAGCTTACAGCATTGCCAGCGCCAATTACGAAGAGGAGATGGAGTTTTTCAGCATTAAAGTGCCGGATGGCCCGCTGACCTCGCGCTTGCAGAATTTGCAGGTGGGTGACGAGATCTTGGTCGGAACCAAGCCGGTGGGAACGCTGATTTCGGATAATTTGCTGCCGGGGCGCAACTTGTGGTTGCTGAGTACAGGCACCGGACTGGCGCCGTTTTTGAGCATCATTAAAGATCACGAAATTTATGAACGCTTTGATAATGTGATTCTGACCCATGGCGTTCGTTATGTGTCTGAACTGGCGTATCAGGATTTGATTGAGCAAGAACTGCCAAACAATGAATACTTTGGGGACGAGATACGTCAAAAGCTCAAGTATTACCCAACCGTTACCCGCGAAGACTACAAGCATCAGGGACGTCTGACCGACCTGATTGAGAATGGCAAAATTTTTGAGGACCTGGGGTTACCGGAGATTGATCCGGAACACGATCGCTTCATGTTATGCGGTAGCCCGGCAATGTTGGATGATCTTACCGGGATCTTGGATGCGCGCGGTTTTAAAGAAACCCGTGGCGGAGAATTGGGTCATTATGTGATTGAACGGGCGTTTGTTGAGAAATAACTTGCTGATACACTTGGCGGATGAATAAAGAAATCATCCGTCATGCCATTCTCGCGCAATTAGAAGATCAGCATCGTTTAGCCGTCAAAGCAGCAAACGAAGCGCGTGATCTTGCCATTCATGAGCAAAGCCAACCGGAAACCCAATACGATACTGTCGGCTTGGAGGCGTCGTACCTGGCGCATGGCCAGTCACAACGAGTGCTGGAAATCGACGCTATGATTCAGGCCTATCGCAAGCTGACCTTCCGCAGCTTCACTGATCAGGACGACATTGGGCTGACCGCTCTGGTTAATCTTCTGTACCCATCCGGGGAGCGAAAACTCCTGTTTATTGGCCCTTGCGCTGGCGGGCTCGAATTCACGCCTGAGGCAGAGGGTGAAGACGGTTCTGAAGGCGAGCGCGTTCAGTTGATTACACCTCAAGCCCCTTTAGCTCAGGCATTATTGGGCGCCTTTGAAGGCGATGAGATTATCTTGCCAGGAGCATCGCAGCCGATAGAAATCGAATCCGTACGCTGATCATGGTCTAGACTGTGTAGAAGGCAGGGTGGGACTTGTTCAGACGTTCCCGGGGGAAGAGAAAGACGTATGCGTTGTGATGTGTGGGTGTGCGACGGTAGTCGTCGATGGAATAAATCATGTGTTAGCCCTTGGGTTCGAGCATGGACGCGATTCGTTGCCTGGCTGATGATGGCTTGGGGGATGCTTTTGTGTCCACTGCTGTTTTCTCCCTGGCTGCAAGCGTCTCAGGTTGTTCACGTTCCTGTTTACCAATACCACAACTGGGAGCCGTTCTATTTTAAAGAGGATAAGATTAAACAAGGCTTTTCGTTGGTCTTTGTGGAGCAGCTCAACGAGTTTTTTCGCAAGCAACGTCCTGATCTGAAAATCTATTTCACTTTGCACCCCAAGGACCGTCCTGAACTCAACAAACTGCTGCAAGAAGGTCAGCAAGGGTTGATTTTGTGGGCTAATGAACTTTGGTTTAAACGCTTATTTGATCAGCCATACTTCATCGCCACATCCCCGGTGTATTGGGATAATGACGCGGTGGTTTCGCTGGCAAAGGCTCCCGTGGATTATGAAACCCCTGGCTCTTTGGTGAATAAGACCATAGGAGGTTTGCCTGGGCACTATTATCATGGCGTGGACCAGTTGGTGAAGCAGGGAAAAATTACCCGAATTAACGGTGAAAGTGACCGGATCAATCTTAAAAAACTGATGTCGGGGGATTTGGACGCCATCATCATTACCCAAACTGTATTTAATTATGTGAAGCCGGATTTCCCCAAAGCGATGTTTTATCAGTCGTTTACGCCACAGGACTCCTACAGCCGCCACATTTTAATTACCCCGGAATTTGCCCGCTTGGAGGAGTTGTTGAACTACTACATATCGTCATTACCTTCCAATAAAGAATGGGTCAAAGTACTCTCTTCCTACGGCCTGGATGACCTGGTTGTACCTTTCACCCTTGATCTGAACGAACTCAATAATTTCTCCATCGAAGAGTAAGTTCCTCCCGTACGTCTGTCATTGCCTTGTCATTTCTTTACGTCATGCTTGTGAATAATAAATGTAATGTTATAACATATTTAAAATCTGTAGGTTTTTAAGTATTCACGTTTGGAGTGTGTAAAGGTTATGAGTAGTAAGTTTTTTGTGGCAAAAAATCAGAGGTTACCAGGTTTCTTGTCGGGTTTGGCCGTTGCGGGTTTGTCTGTTGCCGGGGCCGCTATGCCAGGGTTGGTTGCTGCTGAATTGCGTCAGCACGATGCTCATGTGCATGGTCATGCGTTGTTGAATGCCGCACAGGAAGGGCATGAAGTGGAGTTGTCGTTTGAGATTCCGGCCATGGATATGGTGGGGTTCGAGCACCAACCAGAAACCTCTGCCCAAAAAGCACAGATTGAAAAAATTCATGCGTTTCTTAAGCAAGGACAGAAGGTCGTAAGTTTCAATGAGTCTGCAAAGTGCAGCCTGGAGCATGCCAAAGTAGAAAGTGCCTTGCTTTCGGAAGAGGCGCATGACGAGCACGATCATGATGAAAAGCACTCAGATCATCATGATGATCATGCCCATAAGGAGCACGGTCATGAAGAACACGGTCATGAAGAACATGGTCATGAAGAGCACGGTCACGACGAGCATGATCATGAAAAACACAGTGAGCACAGTGAGTTTGAAATCACTTATCACTTTGAATGTGCCGTTCCTTCAGAGTTGTCTGAGTTGAATGTGTTGTTGTTCAAGCAGGTGGCGACCTTGCAAGAAATTGAAGCCAACTGGTTTGGAGAGTCTTCCGTTAAGAAGTCTGAATTAACGCCGAATCAATCAAGTATGGCTCTGCGTTAGCGGAGATTGTGCCCGCTGTGCCTGAGCGGACATATCCCGGGTTCCTTAGGTACCTTCATAATTAGGTTGTAACCTGATTGTCATACGGTAGGATTAATGTCCTGCCGTCTTTCTTTTGTTGTTCATTGAGTAGTGTCCAAGAAACAAGCCTTATGTCAGAGCTGGTATTGAATATTTCGGAACTGGAGTTTCAGTGGTCTAACCAATCGCCCACGATGCGAGTGGATCAATTGTCTGTTTTGTCCGGTGAGCGGGTGTTTTTAAAAGGTGCCAGCGGTTCTGGTAAGTCGACCCTGTTGAGTTTGATTGGTGGCGTCACAACGGCATCAAAAGGGCAGTTGTCGGTTCTGGGTCAGGACATGCAACAAATGTCTGCCAAGCAGCGGGACAGGTTCAGAGCCGATCATCTTGGCTTGATCTTCCAGCAATTTAATTTAATTCCCTATTTGTCAGCGGTGGACAATGTTTTGTTGACCGGTCGTTTTTCCAAGCAGCGCAGAATCAGTCGTAATGAGGCTTTTGCCTTATTAGCGGACTTGGGTATCGCTTCGTTGCTGGCAGAAAAACAGGTGACGGAACTTAGTATCGGCCAGCAACAAAGGGTGGCTGCCGCCAGGGCATTGGCGGGCCGACCTCAGTTGATTATTGCAGATGAGCCCACGTCGGCGCTGGATGAAGAAACGCGGGACGGTTATCTCGATTTATTGTTTAACCAATGTCATGGCCACGGTGCGACGCTTTTATTTGTCAGTC
>JBFHTA010000004.1:0-37756 GCA_041590855.1 Pseudomonadales bacterium | reverse complement strand
TTCTAGAAGTATTCCCTGGCCTTTGTTAAATCCGCGAGAATGTGCAGAACGAACTATTCTGACATCTAATCGTCAAAAAGTTGCAATACTATTCGGACGAGAGGATCGGGGATTAACCAACGATGAGTTGGCGAAATGTCAGGCGCATGTCCATATTCCTACGAATCCTGATTACAGTTCCTTGAATATTGCTTCTGCGATTCAGGTGATCTGTTATGAATTACGGATGGCGATTGAATCCAAGGTTCACCCGGAATCACAGTTCTGGGGGGTGGATTGGGATAAAGAATTGGCCTCCGCCCAGGAGCTTGAAGGGTTTATGTCGCACTTGGAGTCTGTCATGGTAAAGACAGGGTTCCTTGATCCTGATAATCCAAGGTATGTGATGACTCGACTGCGGCGTCTGTTTAATCGCAGTTTGCCAGATAAAGTAGAGATAAATGTGTTGAGAGGCATTTTGTCTGCCATCACAAAAAAGATGGATTCTTAGAATCTGTGTACACTTGGTATAAAGGCTTTATTTTTACAAAGACGCAATACTAGGTACACGTATTCCAACGGGTGGTTATTGAGTGATGCACTTTTCTAAACACAACGTTTTGATTGGATATAAATGGTTGATTGAGCGTACATGGTTGATCATGCCTACGCAGTTAATTGCGTCCGCGTTAACGGAAAGGGAACGATGTTGTTGCTCTTGATTGATTGTGAAATTTCAACCATTCATTAAGAGAGCCAACAGAGAATTATCATGTTTAAACGTTTAAAAGAAGACATTCGTAGTGTATTTGACCGCGATCCTGCGGCACGTAATTCCTTTGAAATTTTAACAAACTATCCTGGTGTGCATGCGTTGCTTATGCATAGGGCCGCTCACGCCTTGTGGAAAAAAGATTTAAAGCTGGTTGCTCGTAGCTTGTCTACCTTTAGTCGCTTTGTGACCGGTATTGAAATTCATCCCGGGGCGACTATTGGGCGCCGCTTCTTTATTGATCACGGTATGGGAGTGGTGATTGGTGAAACGGCTGAAATTGGCGATGACGTAACCCTATATCACGGCGTGACCTTGGGGGGAACCACCTGGAATAAAGGTAAGCGACACCCAACGTTAGAGGATGGTGTGGTTGTTGGCGCTGGTGCCAAAGTGCTTGGACCGATTACTGTTGAGAAGGGGGCTAAGATTGGCTCTAACTCGGTTGTAACCAAGGATGTACCGGAGGGTGCAACAGCTATTGGTATTCCGGGACGGGTGATTCGCAAGCAAGGTGAGTCCGCTGATGAAGCCGAGCAAAAGCGCCGTGCAATGGCAGAGCGTATCGGGTTTGTGGCGTATGGTGAAACCCAGAATGTGAATGACCCGATTGCGCAATCCATCAGGGGGTTGTTGGATCATATTCTGGCAGTGGATCATAAGCTGGAGTCTATGTGCCAAGCGCTTGAGAAGCTGGATAGTAATTATCATGACGAAGCCCTACCAGAACTGAATCCGGAAGATTTTGCAGGCGTTACCAGCGATGATAGTGCTTCCGATGTGGTGGCAGGTATTCTGGCTGACGAAAAACGCAGCGACTCTAATTGATTAAGATAAGCGTTAATTGATTTGGGGAAGGGTGAATGGCTTTCTGGCAGAGAGTGGCGATATATTGCGTTGCTGCTCTCGGCCATTGTGTATAGAGTGAAGGTCTGAACCCAATGGATAGAGGTGCTGTTGTTATTAACTGAAGTGCCTTTGGTAAGATAATCAGTGACATTTCAACGTTTCATCAGTACAATGCCGCCCATTCTGCCATTTGGTTAAATTTCAAGCAGAATATCTTCTGAATGCTCTTCTTTTGTAAATACCCTACTGTTTTACTCTGTCTTTTACTTGACTTTTTTGGTCGGGTATTTGATAATTGCTGCTACTCTTGTGATCTGTAATTAGAGGTTGGCTCAATGCGTTTGACAACCAAGGGTCGTTATGTGGTAACGGCAATGCTTGATTTGGCTCTTCACGCCGAAAAAGGCCCTATCAGTTTGGCTGATATCTCTCAGCGACAAGGCATTTCCCTTTCTTATCTGGAACAACTGTTTGCCAAGTTGCGTCGCAACGGGCTTGTGAACAGTGTTCGCGGCCCCGGCGGCGGTTATCGTTTAAGCCGAGATGGTTCTGACATCTTTGTAGCTCAGGTTATTGATGCTGTCAGTGAAACTGTGGATACCACACGTTGTGGTGGTACCGGCGGTTGTCAGGACGGTGATTTGTGTCTTACCCATTACCTTTGGCAAGACCTGAGTGAACAAATACACGAATTTTTGAGCAGTATTTCGTTGGCACAGTTGGTGGCGAAAACCGAAGTGCGAGAAGTGGCTCAGCGACAGGATTTAAAACAGCGTCAAAGCATGTTGGATAACATTATTACCTCTATGTAGGTCTGTGTTTAGTCGTTATCGTTGGAGAAGCTTTTACTGTGTTAACAACCTGTTGTGATATATAAGGTGTGAACTAGTATGCGTACACCTATCTATTTAGATTATGCTGCAACCGCGCCGGTTGATCCGCGTGTTGCTGAAAAGATGTGTGATTGCCTGACGTTAGAAGGCAACTTTGGTAATCCTGCGTCGCGTTCCCATAAATATGGCTGGTTGGCTGAAGAAGCGGTGGAAACGGCTCGCGGTCAGGTGGCGGAACTTATCAATGCGGACCCAAGGGAGATAGTTATCACTTCCGGGGCTACCGAATCCGATAATTTGGCGCTGAAAGGCGCAGCTTACTATGCCTCTTCTGAACTTGGCGGTGCCAAAGGCCGACATATTGTGACTTCGGCGTATGAGCACAAAGCTGTGCTGGATAGCTGCAAAGCGTTGGAATCAGAAGGGTATGAAGTTACTTATATCAAGCCTGATGCTAACGGTTTGATTTCTGTTGAATCTGTCCAAGCTACGCTGCGTGAAGACACTGTTCTTGTGTCCATTATGCATGTGAACAATGAATTAGGCACGGTCAACGATGTTGCTGCTATTGGTGCGCTGTGTCGTTCCCGTTCTGTGTTATTTCATGTTGATGCGGCCCAAAGTGTTGGGAAAATTCCTGTAGATGTTCAAGCAATGACCATCGACCTTATGTCGATCTCGGCTCATAAGCTTTATGGTCCGAAAGGCATTGGATGTTTGTTTGTTCGCAGAGATCCTTCTGTTAAAATCGCCGCCCAGATTCATGGCGGTGGGCATGAGCGAGGCATGCGCTCAGGCACTTTAGCCACGCATCAGATTGTTGGTATGGGTGAGGCTGCTGCGATTGCCAATCGGGAACTGAATCAAGAGATTGAATATATCACCGCGTTGCGGGATAAGTTTTGGTCCGGTTTACAAGCTCTGGATTGCGTCTCACTGAATGGCACATTGGAACATCACATTCCTGGTATTTTGAATGTGAGCTTTGCAGGCGTGGACGGCGAGACTTTGTTGATGTCCTTGCATGATATTGCGGTCAGTACCGGCTCTGCGTGTACATCTGCCACCGTAGAACCTTCCTATGTACTGAAGACTCTGGGCTTGAATGATGAGTTGGCTCATGCCTCCATTCGATTCTCAATGGGTCGCTTTACCACAGAAGAAGAAATTGATTACACCGTTAACAAGGTTGTTGAGGTGGTGAATCGCCTTAAGCAGTAAGGTGATTGGAACAGGGCCTGAACGTTGGGCTTATGGACGTATACATTATTAATAATGATTGCTTTTGGGCTGTAGTTGAAAGCGACGCTTGATTAGGAATCCCTGCTGAGGGGAGTAGTTTGATGACTGAAGAAATTAACGAGTTAATCAAAAATGAATACGAAGCTGGCTTTGTGACAGACATTGAGTCTGAAACGTTGCCGCCGGGTATCAATGAAGATGTTATTCGTTTTATCTCCAAGAAGAAGAACGAACCAGAATGGTTGCTGGAATGGCGCCTGAAAGCCTTTAACATCTGGAAAGAAATGGATGTGCCGAAATGGGCTCACGTCCATTACCCGGAAATTGATTTCCAGGCTGTCTCTTACTACTCCGCGCCAAAGAGCATGGATGACAAGCCTAAGAGCCTTGATGAAGTTGATCCTGAATTGCTACGCACCTACGAAAAACTAGGTATTCCTCTGCATGAACAGGAAATTCTTGCGGGTGTAGCTGTGGACGTAGTATTCGACTCTGTGTCGGTTGCAACGACGTTCCGCGAAAAGCTGAAAGAGGCTGGCGTAATCTTTATGCCAATCAGTGAAGCGGTACATGAGCACCCTGAGTTGGTGAAGAAGTACATGGGCAGTGTGGTTCCTCAAAAAGACAACTATTACGCAGCGCTCAACAGTGCGGTGTTCAGTGACGGTTCTTTTGTTTATATCCCGAAAGGCGTTCGCTGCCCGATGGAGTTGTCGACCTATTTCCGTATTAACGAGCAGAATACCGGTCAGTTTGAGCGTACTTTGATTGTTGCGGAAGAAGGCAGTCACGTAAGTTACCTGGAAGGTTGTACCGCACCGATGCGCGATGAGAATCAGCTTCACGCGGCGGTGGTTGAATTAGTTGCGCTAGATAACGCTGAAATTAAATATTCTACCGTTCAGAATTGGTATCCAGGCGATGCAGAAGGCAAGGGCGGTATCTACAACTTCGTTACCAAGCGTGGCGTGTGCCATACCAACGCTAAGATTTCCTGGACTCAGGTTGAGACGGGTTCTGCGGTAACCTGGAAGTACCCAAGCTGTGTACTGAAAGGCGACAATAGTATCGGTGAGTTCTATTCCGTTGCTTTGACGAATAACTTCCAGCAAGCGGATACCGGTACCAAGATGATTCACTTGGGTAAAAATACCAAGTCGACCATTATCTCAAAAGGTATTTCAGCGGGTAAAAGTCAAAACGCCTATCGCGGTTTGGTTCGCATGAACCCGGGTGCCGAAGGTGCGCGTAACTACACCCAGTGTGATTCCTTATTAATCGGTGACAAGTGTGGGGCGCATACCTTCCCATACATTGAAAGTAAGCACCCAAGTGCCGTTGTAGAGCACGAAGCGACGACATCGAAAGTAAGCGATGATCAGTTGTTCTTATGTCAGCAGCGTGGCATTGATGTGGAAAAAGCCGTTTCCATGATTGTTAACGGTTTCTGTAAAGAAGTATTCAAAGAGCTACCTATGGAATTCGCGGTTGAAGCAGGCAAGTTGCTTGAAGTCAGCCTTGAAGGTTCCGTGGGTTAATCTGGTTTGATGAAGAGATAGAGAGATTATTAATGTTAACCATTAAAGATTTGCAGGCAAAAGTAGAAGATAAAGACATTCTTAAAGGTCTGAATCTGGACATCAAACCAGGCGAAGTTCACGCAATCATGGGCCCTAACGGTGCTGGTAAGAGTACCTTGGGTAATGTGCTGTCTGGTCGCGAAGGTTATGAAGTGACTGGCGGCTCTGTTCAGTTCCTAGGCAAAGATCTATTGGATATGGAACCTGAAGAACGTGCTCGTGAAGGTTTGTTTCTTGCGTTCCAATACCCGGTTGAGATTCCGGGTGTATCGAATCTTGAGTTCTTGAAGGCGTCTGTTGATGCTGTTCGTGAGCACCGAGGCCAAGAGCCAATGGATTCTGTGAGCTTTATGAAGCTTGCTCGTGAAAAATGTAAGGCAGTTAATCTTGATCAGAATTTCCTTAAGCGTGGTGTGAACGAAGGTTTCTCTGGCGGTGAGAAAAAGCGCAATGAAATCATGCAAATGATGCTGCTTGAACCGTCAGTTTGTATTCTTGATGAAACTGACTCTGGTTTGGATATCGATGCCTTGCAAGTGGTTGCGGATGGTGTGAACTCTCAGCGCAGCCCGGATCGCTCATTTATCGTAGTTACTCACTATCAGCGTTTGCTTGATTATATCGTTCCTGATTATGTGCATGTATTGGCGGGCGGTAAGATCGTGAAGTCTGGTGGTAAAGAGTTGGCACTTGAGCTGGAAGAAAAAGGCTACAGCTGGATTGACGAAGAGGTTGCGTAAGTCATGACAGAAGCGGTAAATCAAACATTTGACTATGCAGCGCAAGCTGCACAGTTTGCTCAGCAGACGGCTGGACCTGCCTGGTTGAATTCGTTGAAGTCAGACGGTGTTGAAGCTTTTGCAAAGCATGCCTGGCCAACGCGTAAAACAGAGCATTGGAAATACACCAATCTGTCGGCACTGACCAAAGCTAACTTTGCTCAGGCTGCACCGGCTAATTCAGCCGATTTGTCAGAAGCAGATGCTAAGCCTTTATTCGATATTGAAGGTTTGGACGCGGCGCAGTTGGTGTTCGTAAATGGAACCTTCAGTGAGTCACTGTCTTCTGATTTCAGCGCCTTGAATGCCTCCGGTACAGTTGAGGTAGTGCGTTTTTCTCAAGCCAGTGAGGCTCAGCAGCAAGTGATTGCTGCCCAGTTGGGTTCGATAACTGTTAATGAACAGCACATGTTTAGTGCCTTGAATGCTGGACAGCTTGAGGATGGAGTTTTCATCCGTTTTGTGAAAAACACAAAAACTGAACAGCCTGTACAGGTGGTGCATTTGACGACGGCTCAGGATCAGGCGTTTTCAGTAAATGCCCGGTTATTGGTTGTGTCAGAAACTGGTTCTCAAGGTGTTGTGGTTGAAAGCTTTGTTTCAGATGAGGCGAGTCAAACTGCCTTAGTCAACAGTTTGACTGAGTGTAAGTTGCAAGATAACGCCAAGTTATTCCACTACCGTCTGCAACTTGAGCAAGAAGACATTATTCATCTTGGTGGTATGCATGTTGAGCAACAGGCCTCCAGTCAGCTAGAGAGTTTTCATGTTGGCTTGGGCAGTAAGGTTAAGCGTGTTGACATTGTTGTAAATCATGAAGGTTCTGGCGCGCATTGCGATTTGAAAGGCGTGTATCTGCCGCAGAATAATCAGCATATTGATTACCATACTTGCATTGAGCATAAGGTTCCGCATTGCACAACGGATGAAGTATTCAGGGGCATTATTGCAGATCAGGCAAAAGCGGTGTTTAACGGTCGTATTCATATTCATCCTGATGCGCAAAAAACATTGGCAGAATTGAATAACCGTAATTTGTTGCTTTCCAACAAAGCGGAAATCAATACCAAACCGGAACTGGAAATTTACGCAGACGATGTACGTTGTGCACACGGCGCAACCATTGCTCAGTTGGATGAGAAAGCGATGAGTTACATGTTGTCTCGTGGTATTTCCCGTCAGGAAGCAGAGGTTATGCTGAGCTTCGGCTTTATTAACGAGCTGCTGGATGGTCTTGAGCATCATCCGATTCAGGAAAAACTTCGTCCTATCTTGGCTGGTTTATTTGATAAAGGGCCATTAGGTAAAGATGAGTCATTAACAAGGCATATTGTATGACAACTGGTGTAGTGGAGGCGGTTGCCTCAGAGGCTTCAAAAGGCTTGGATATAGAGAGAGTTCGTAAAGACTTTCCTATTCTTGATCAGCAAGTGAATGGTCATCCTTTGGTGTATCTGGATAATGCTGCCACCACCCAGAAGCCGCAGGCAGTAATCGACGCTCTTGCTGAGTATTATCAGAACGATAATTCCAATGTACATCGTGGCGCTCATGAGTTGAGTGATCGCGCCACACAGGCGTTCGAAAGTGCACGAGTGACGGTTCAGTCGTTTATAAATGCAGCGGCGCCGGAAGAAATCATTTGGACGCGAGGAACCACAGAGAGCATCAACCTTGTGGCTCAGACTTTTGGCTTGGCGAATGTTAAGGCTGGAGATAACGTAATTATTTCCGCCATGGAACATCACTCAAACATTGTACCTTGGCAGATGCTGTGCGAGCGCACAAATGCTGAATTGCGTGTGATCCCTGTGAATGATAAGGGTGAGCTGCAGTTTGATGAGTATTTGAATCTGTTGGATGAACGCACGGCGTTGGTATCTGTCGTTCATGTGTCTAATGCCTTGGGTAGCATTAACCCTGTAAAAGAGATTATTGATGCTGCGCACAAACTGAATGCCAAAGTTCTTGTTGATGGGGCTCAGGCAGTTGCCCATTGGGCTGTCGATGTTCAGGCATTGGATTGCGATTTTTACGCTTTCTCTGGCCATAAGCTCTTCGGGCCAACCGGTATTGGTGTGTTGTATGGCAAGAAAGCTTTGCTGGAAGCGATGCCGCCGTATCAGTTTGGTGGTGAGATGATTGAGCAGGTGAGCTTCTCTGGTACCACCTTCAATAAATTGCCATATAAATACGAAGCCGGTACGCCTAACATTGCTGGTGCAATCGGGCTTGCTGCGGCCATTACCTATCTTGAGTCTCTGGACCGGGATGCGTTGGCCGCACATGAAGACGCATTGCTTGAACATGCTAAGCATCGTGCTGCTGAGATTCCTGAGATTCAATTGGTCGGGACGGCAGCCGAGAAGGCCAGTGTCCTGAGCTTTTTAATCAAAGGTGCGCACCCTCACGATGTAGGAACCTTGTTGGATCAACAGGGCGTTGCTGTGCGTACCGGACACCATTGTGCGATGCCGATCATGGATCAATATCAGATTCCGGGAACGGTTCGGGCATCATTCACTTTTTATAACACTATTGAAGATGTGGATGCGCTGTTTGATGCCATCAATAAAGTGAAAATGTTTTTGTTGTAAGTGACCGTTTGGTTGCTTACAGCCTCTTAGAAAAAACGAACTTCGAATTAGAGATAACCATAAATGACAGTTGAATCATTTAATCCTGAAGATGCAGTCCTGACCATTACTGACTCGGCAGCCAAACACCTGGCCGGACAGATCCAAAGAACCGGGTCTGCAGGTATTCGTCTGGCGGTGAATGAGAGTGGCTGTTCGGGCTATATGTACGAACTGAATTTGATCTCTGATGTGCCTGAAGGTGATCGGGTCTTTCAATTGGCGGATGGGGTAACCTTGTTCGTGGCGGAAGATGCGTTACCCATGGTTCAGGGGACGGAAATTGACTACCACACGGAAGGCCTTAACAGCACAATTAAGTTCAACAACCCCAATGCCAAAGCGCTTTGCGGTTGTGGCGAGAGTTTTACCGTTTAGTTGTTTTGTCACCCCGGTTTTCCTTCCAATAGAAACAAGCATAGGTAGTAGAGTTTATGGAACGTAGAATGGTTGCCACAGTTCGTGATTGTCCCGCGAGGCTGGTGCCGGCAGGCACGAAAATCAGTATTCCATCTGGCACCTTTGTGACCATTACTCAAGCGCTTGGCGGTAACTATACAGTAACGGTTAACGGTAATATGGCTCGTGTTGATGGTACAGATGCTGATGCACTTGGGCTGGTGGCAGAAGAACTGGAGTTCGAAAACGTCAGTGACGATGTGATTCATGAAGATCATGTATGGCAGGCGCTGAAAACTGTGTTTGATCCGGAAATTCCTGTCAATCTTGTAGATTTAGGGTTGATTTACAAGGTATCCATTGATCAGTCTGTAAAGAAGGTTGTTATTGATATGACCTTAACCGCACCGGGTTGTGGTATGGGACCGGTTTTGGTGAGTGATGTGAAATACCGGGTTGGGAAGGTGCCTAATGTCGAAAGCGTTGAGGTTGAATTGGTGTTTGATCCACCTTGGCACAGGGATATGATGAGCGAAGAAGCTCAGTTAGAAACCGGAATGTTCTTTTAAATACTGCAGTGAGATAGCCTTGGTGCTGTGTTTGTGTCAGGGATTGTACTTGCTATCTTATGTAAGAAACGTTTAAATGCGCGCTTTGTTTAACGTTTGATCAGGTTGTAGATATGTCGAATCCGTTTGGAACTGAAATCACTCCAGAAGAAATTGTAGATACACTGGGCTTCTTTGATAGCTGGGAAGACAGATACCGCTACATCATTGATTTGGGTAAGCAGCTTCCGGAAATGGATGAGTCTAAGAAGACAGATGACCGAATCGTTAAGGGGTGTCAGTCACAGGTATGGATTGATCATTGGTTGGATGGTGATAAGATCATGCTGAACGTAGACAGTGATGCGCATATTGTTCGCGGGCTGTTGGCGGTTGTTATGAGTGCCTACAATGGTAAAACACCGAAACAAGTTCTTGAGTTCGACATCGAGGCCTTCTTCAACGAATTGGATTTAATCAAACATTTGTCGCCAACGAGAGGCAACGGTCTCCGCTCAATGGTACAAAAGATTCGTGAATTGGCGACCAACCTCAGTTAACCTGTAAATAGCTGTATGAGATGACTCTATCTTGTACGGAGAGTTGCCAAAAATGCCGGGCTTGTCCCGGCATTTTTTATAGGTTGAATTTTTAGAGTGCGCTTTTGATAGAGTTTTCTAGAATAAAGAATCATAACAAACACTTATAAGAGGATATTGATCGGATGGAGAATTTCTTTAACGAGGTGGTCCAGCCTTGGTCGTACAAGCTACTGATAGCGATCATTGTTTTTGTGGTGGGTCGTTTCTTGGTTCAGGGGATCATGGTGATGGTTCGGGGGGTTATGACTCGGGCTAATACGGATGAGATTTTAATTAACTTTGTCTCTTCCATCCTTAAGATGTTGTTGATGCTGGTAGTTGCTGTGGCAGCGCTGGATCAATTGGATGTGGATACTACTTCTCTGGTGGCATTGGTCGGTGCGGCTGGTTTGGCTGTTGGTTTAGCGCTCAAAGATTCGCTCCAGAATTTTGCAGCTGGGGTCATGTTGGTAATGTTCCGCCCATTCAAGGCCGGGGACTTTGTGGAAATCGCCGGGATTTCTGGTGTAGTGGAAAAAATCACAATTTTTTCAACGGTAGTAAGAACTGGGGATAATAAAGAAGTTATTGTTCCGAATGGTGCTATCTACTCAGGTACGATAGTGAATTATTCAGCAAGAAATACGCGCAGGATTGATTTGGTTGTCGGTGTTGATTATTCCAGTGATGTACGAGAGGTTAAGCGCGTTTTGGAAGGTATTTTGCAATCGCATCCCAAGGTTCTAAAAGATCCTGAGCCAGTTGTTGCTTTGGTCGAACTTGGGGATAGCAGTGTGAACTTTAATTTTCGTCCTTGGGTGGCTACCGATGACTATTGGGGGGTGCGTGCGGAATTGCTGGAGCAAGTGAAACTCACGCTCGACGAAAAAGGCATTGGCATTCCGTTTCCTCAAATGGATGTGCATGTGCATAAAGAATCTGCTTAGTGCGGCTTTGCTCAACTTTACATGGTGATTCATTTTTCTTGCAAATTGACTGAGTAAGATAGGTATTTGGAAATGGGGATACCTACTTCCACCCTTCGTTTTTCAGGGTATCTTAGATGCCCTGATTTTTTCCCTACCTATGATTTCAGCTCAGTGTGCTAGTATTTATGCTAATGTTTTAGTGATTTTGTACGCTAATAGATTTAATTAGCAAATTAATCAGTTTTATTGGAAGGCACCGATACAGATGAAGTGGATAACATTTTGTGTTGAAGACGAGGATTATTGTCATCAGGTCAGCTCTGTGAAGGAGGTGCTTCGCTATGAAGAGCCTGTGCCTGTGCCGGGGGCACCTGAGTTCGTTGCAGGGATTATCAATGTCCGTGGTGAAGTGATGGTGGTGTTGGATACGCGTACAATCATGGGGCTTCCTCCGTTCCAAATGACGGATGCCAGTCGAATCATCTGTCTTGAGCTGCCTGAAGGCAACTTTGGTTTGTTGGTGGATTCTGTATCTGAAATGATCGATTTTGAAGATTCCCAACTAGATCAGGGCGCTCAACCGACGATTACGGGTTCGTCGATGATGATTAAGGGTACGTACAAAGACGAGAAAGGACTGAAGATTGCTATTGATGTGGATACGTTTGTTGCGAACTATATTGAGGAGCGACAAGCGGCTTTGGCATAGCCTTTCGGGTTATTTGTCCTAAAAAGAGCCGAATATGGCTCTTTTTTTATTTGTGTCTATGTAAGAGACTCCCTGGAAGTGTAGGTTAATACGTTAAGGATTATCTATCCCAGTAGTTGAAGCACCTGTTGGGGTCTGCTGTTCGCCTGGGTGAGAACGCTGAAGCCGGCTTGCTGTAATACGCTCAGCCTGGCTAATTCAGCAGATTCTGCAGCATAGTCTGCATCCTGAATTCTGGACTGTGAGGCGCTGAGGTTTTCATGTCGAATTTCCAGGCCCTGAATGGTTAGTTCAAGGCGATTGGCTGAGGCACCGTAATAGGCTCGCATGCCGGTGACTAAATCCAGAGCTTCATCGGTAGACTCGATCGCCGCGAGAGCATCTTCTGCGACATCAACGGTTGTGATTCCAAGGGCTTCTGTATTGGCTCCGAATAGACTGAGTTCGAGAGAGTCAGAGCTTTTTGCGCCTAGTTGGATGTTAACGCTGCTAAAAGAATTATCATTACGGCTGGCTTTTACCGTGAATCCTTCCGGCCAGACTTCCTGCCAGTGTTCGAGAGGATCGCTATTGTAGTCGATAGGGTCTTCAACGGCATCTTCCTGATTAATGCTGGGATTGGCTGGATTGACGTTAGACCCTTGAATAGAACCGGTGTCCGGGTCTGTCAGTTGAAGCTGTTCATCCAGAAAGTCATCGCCATTAGCATCGTAGTCTGTCAAAAAGGTGGCTTCGTCTGTGTACAGTGCGCCGGTGAACCCTGATCCGGAAACGTATCCTCGTAGACCACCCAGATTCGTGCTTACCTGACTGATGGCATCATCCAGTGTGACAGTGTTCGGGTCAGAAGAGAGAACGTCCATTATGTCTTTGATACCGGTGCCTCCGGCAGCAACGATGGAATCGTGCAAATACCTAACAGCTATGGTTGAGGAGGAGTATTCAGCACTGCTTCCGCCCCAAGCGGCAGGTGCTGTTGTAAATCCCTGTGAAACCAATGCACTGGAGCTGCCTGCAGCTGCCAGATCAATGGCAATACGCTCATCTGCACCGTGAATAAACTCGGCTGCACCCTCTTTAAACCAGGTGTTTAATCCGCCCCAGTTGGTACTGACGGCCATAACGGCGTGCACCATTTCATGAGCAATGATGCGGTCGTTATAAAACGGCTCAGTACCGCCATTGGGTAAGTTAGCCGGTCTAAAGTCTTCCATATCTATGTACAGTTTTACACTTCCATGCACGGCTGGGCCGGATGGTCCTACCAGTGTCTGTACAAAGGCTGCGGTGCCACCTGCACCATCACTCTCCGGATCTCCGGTGTCAGCAAGAAAGATACTCAAGGCTTGCCCGTCACCGGTTAAACCGTAGAATTCTTCAATGAGATTTTCGGAGGACTCCAGCCAGCCAGTTGTTAATCCAATCATGACGGCGGTTTTCGTTTCGTCGTCTTGTAAGGATACGATGCCATTATCTTCGAGCGGTGAGGCGTCATCATTCAAGAGATTGATGCCATTAAAGGTTGTGTTCTGGGCTGTTTTATTAATGTTGTCGAGTAATTGTGCAACTTCCAGTTGGAGTGCCTGTCGATCGGTTTCGCTGTTAGTGCCATTGGCGGCTTGAACGGAAAGCTCACGAATTCTTTGTATGTCTTCTGTAATGTTCTGTAAGCCGCCTTCTGCGGTTTGCATCAGTGAAATGCCGTCATTGGCGTTCCGAATGGCAGTGGCTGACTCCCGGATTCCTGCCTCAAAACGGGTCGAAATAGAAAGCCCTGCTGCATCATCGGCTGCGCTATTAACTCTTAGTCCAGACGAAAGCCTACGGAATACCGTATCTAATTGGCTTTCTGCATTATTTAAATGCCTCTGGGTAGAAAGAGAGGCAATGTTAGTATTAATGATCTGCATCGGGCATCTTGGGTTGTCGTCCTTTGGGTAATTATCGACCGATACTTTAGACCCTTTAGTCTTTTTTGCTTTTTGAAAGGGGTAGTAAATGAAAGGGCAACTGACGTATAATCCGCACGATTTTTTTAAGACAGTTAAATACATTTTTTGAGGAATAGTTTCATGGCGGTAGAACGCACTCTTTCTATTGTTAAACCAGACGCAGTTGGCAAAAACGTAATCGGTGAAATCCTTGCTCGTTTCGAGAAAGCAGGTCTGCAAATCGTTGCTGCTAAAATGCTACAACTGGACGACGAAAAAGCTGGCGGTTTCTACGCTGAGCACAAAGAACGTCCTTTCTTTAAAGACCTAGTTGAGTTCATGACTTCTGGTCCTGTTGTTGTACAGGTTCTTGAAGGTGAAGACGCAATCGCTAAAAACCGTGAGCTAATGGGTGCAACTAACCCACAAGAAGCTGAAGCAGGTACTATCCGTGCAGACTTCGCTCAGAGCATCGACGCTAACGCTGTTCACGGTTCTGACTCTGCTGCTTCTGCTGAGCGTGAAATCGCTTACTTCTTCGCTGCAGACGAAATCTGCCCTCGTTAATTTTTTAACGAAAGCAATAACTGAGCCGAAGCCTTTGTTGCTTCGGCTTTGTACTTTCTGGATAATGCGTATTTACAAAGCATCTTCTGGTGTTTTTCTTCTTACAAATCGATTTATCGACCGTAAATCCTGGACTAAAGGTGAGTCTTCATGAGTTCTGCTCTTTCTGACCAAACCCCTGCTTCACAAATCATTACCACTGATAACACCGCTTCTACTGATAAGGTTAATTTATTAGGCCTGTCATTGGACAAAATGATCGCCTTTTTCGAAAGCATTGGTGAGAAAAAATTCAGAGCCGTTCAGGTGATGAAATGGATTCATCAATACGGCATCGATAATTTTGATGATATGACCAACGTGGGCAAAGCACTTAAGGCCAAGTTAGAAAAAGTAGCTGAGATTCGTCCGCCAGAAGTGGTTTATCATAACTTTTCAGACGATGGCACCCGAAAGTGGGTAATTCGTGTGGAAGGCGGTAGTTGTGTTGAGACTGTGTTAATTCCTGCAGAAGGTCGCAATACCTTGTGTGTTTCTTCTCAAGTTGGTTGCTCGCTGGATTGTAGCTTCTGTTCGACGGGTAAACAGGGCTTTCAGCGTAACTTGAGTGCCGCCGAAGTTATTGGGCAGTTGTGGATTGCCTGTAAGTCGTTTGGTGAGCGTGATCCATCGAATCCGCGTCCCGTTTCCAATGTTGTAATGATGGGCATGGGTGAACCGTTGCTAAACTTTGAGAATGTGGTTGATGCCATGTCTTTAATGATGGAAGACAATGCCTATGGCCTGTCTAAGCGCCGGGTAACACTCAGTACCTCTGGTGTGGTTCCTGCTTTAAAAGAGTTGGGTGATCGTACGGATGTTTCGTTGGCGATTTCATTGCACGCGCCGAATGATGAATTACGTAATGAATTAGTACCTATTAACAAGAAATACCCGATTTCTGTGCTGTTGGATGCCTGCCAGGAGTACTTGGATAAGTGCGACGACAAGCGGGGGATTACCATCGAGTACACCATGATTGATGGTGTCAATGATACCATGCTGCATGCCAAACAGCTGGCTAAAGTGCTGCGCAGAATTTCTTGTAAAGTGAATTTGATTCCGTTCAACCCATTCCCGAATTCAGGTTATCAGCGCTCTAAACCAGAAGCAGTAAGTCAATTCCACAGTTATCTAAACTCTGTTGGTTTGGTAACTACTGTCAGATCAACACGTGGTGATGATATTGATGCTGCATGTGGGCAGTTGGTTGGACAGGTAGAGGACAGAACGCGCAGAAGTGCCAAGTATGCTGAGGCTGCTCAGCAGTAAAGCGCAAATTTCCAGAGGAAATCTGGATTTAAAGTGTATTCGTGACTGATTTTGACTAGAAAGTGCGGTCGACTAGCATTTAAACTGTATCGCACTGTTTGTTTCGTACGAGATTGTTTCGTCAAAGGTTAAGGGAAAGATCAAAGAGATGAATTACTTAGTTAACGGTCGTTCGTATATTTTAGGGTTATTGTTTGGTCTGATGACCGTATTTTCAGGCTGTACTGTGGTTGAGACGCATAGCCGTTTTACTGAGAAGAAAGACGAAGATAAAAATATTGAGTATCGTGTGAAAGCTGCTTTTCTACACTTGCAGCGAGGTCATACTGAGCCTGCCAAGTTAAAAGCGACGGAGGTTCTGGAAATCAGACCGAACCATGCACCTGCAATGGCAGCTCTGGCTTTGGCGTTGGACAAAGAAGGCGAGCCGGGCGAGGCTGAAAAATATTACAAAGGGGCTATTAAATCAGACCCGAAATACACCCGGGGTAAAGAGCTTTATGGCGTGTTCTTGTACACCAAGGGGCGTTATGAAGAAGCACTGGCGCAGTTTGAATTGGTTGTGAACGATAAACTGTATGAAAACCTTGCTGCGGCAAACATGAATTTAGGCCTGTGTGCACTACGAATGAATAAAACGGAACGTGCCGAAGCTGCATTTGAAAAGTCCGTAGTAATTAACCCTAAGCAAACCAAGCCTTATATTCATTTGGCTCGGATTAACTATGAAAAGGAAGATTATCGTTTCGCCGCTCGTTATTTCAGAAACTATGAAAAGAATTTAGGGTCTGTAAACAACTATACGCCGCGTACTTTGGCATTGGGTTATCGAATCCAAAAAGGTGCGAATCGTAATGAATTGGCGACACGATATGTGCAATTACTGGAGAAGCTGTACCCTAACTCCCAGGAATATTCAGAAATTTTAAAACTCAATGCATTTCAAAACTCTGGCAGTTTATAGGCATAAGGACAGCAGGAAATGACGGATCAATCAACTCAAGAGGTTGGCCAGAAAAGTAATTTGCCAGTGGGGAAAATTCTGGCGTCTGCTCGTACAGAGCAGGGAATGACCACAGATATGGTTGCGGCGCGTTTATGTTTGACCGAAAGCTATATCAAAGCACTTGAAGCGGGCAATTATGATGTATTACCTGGTGATACATTCATTCGGGGCTATCTAAGAAATTATGCAGATATTGTTGGGCTGAATGGCGAAGAGCTGGTTCGCTTATACCTGGATCAACAAAATCTGGCTCGGCAAGCGGCTGAAATAGAAAAGTCTGAACATGAACGTTCATCAGGTTCGAACAAATTAATGCTTGGCGCAGTGATTGTACTGGTGGCCATCGTGGTGGCTGTGATGTTCAGTATGGATCAGGATTCTACGGCTGAGCTCGATGCAGATGCAGACATTGTTGAGCAAACACAACCTCAGGATTCAGTTGAAGCAATCAGTGACGAACCGTCACAACCTGAGGATATTGACTCGGACGTTTCAGATGAACAGGGGATGATGTCAGAAAGAGCGTCAACAGAAAATGGTTCAAGAGAGAATGCGGAGCAAACAGTTCAAACTGAAGAAACAAATCTTCTAGAGTCTGCAGCAGAGCAAGAGACCACTGAAACCTTGGTACTTGAAGTAGCAGAAACGCCTGTGTCAGAAGACGTTATCAGTACTACTAAAACTCTGTCTTTCAACTTTTTAGGTGACTGCTGGTATCAGGTGGTGGATGCCACGGGTGCAAAGTTGGCAGAAAGAACCAAGTCAGCTGGGGAAACCTCAGACATAGAGGGTGTCCCACCGTTTACGGTAACTCTGGGTGATACAACCGTTGTTGAACTGACGTATGAAGAAGAATTAATAGACCTGTCGCCGTATTTTGCTCGCAAGTCGGCTCGTTTCCAGGTCGGCGAATAGGCCAAACTGTGCGAAAGCGCGTAAGAGATTAGATTTACAAAGTAATAGACGATGAATAAAAGCCCTGAATCTCCAATCAAACGTAGGAAGTCCCGCCAGGTCATGGTTGGCAATGTCCCTGTCGGCGGGGATGCTCCGATTGCCGTTCAAAGTATGACCAATACTGAAACCACAGACGTTGCTGCGACAGTTGCGCAAATCAGATCGCTTGAAGAGGCGGGGGCTGATATTGTTCGTGTTTCTGTCCCGACCATGGAAGCTGCCGATGCGTTTGCTGAAATCCGTCGTCAGGTTAATGTGCCTTTGGTGTCTGACATCCACTTTGATTATCGTATCGCGCTACGTGTGATGGAGCTGGGCGTGGATTGCTTGCGTATCAACCCTGGAAACATTGGTCGTGAAGATCGTGTGCGCCAGGTAGTGGATTGCGCGAAAGATAAAAATATTCCCATCCGTATTGGTGTGAATGCCGGATCACTTGAAAAGGATCTGCAGCAAAAGTATGGCGAACCTACAGCGGATGCCTTGGTAGAATCGGCTTTTCGTCATATTGATATCCTGGATAAGCTGGATTTCCAAAACTTTAAAGTCAGTCTTAAAGCGTCTGAAGTATTTATGACAGTGGATGCTTACCGAAAAATTGCCGGGCAGATTGAGCAACCCCTGCATTTGGGGATTACCGAAGCCGGTGGTTTCCGAAATGGCACGGTTAAATCGGCAGTTGGTTTGGGTATTTTGTTGATGGATGGCATTGGTGACACCATTCGTGTGTCTCTGGCGTCTGATCCGGTGAATGAAATTAAAGTGGGCTATGACATTCTTAAATCGTTGAAACTGAGAACGCGCGGTATCAACTTTATTGCCTGTCCTAGTTGTTCTCGTCAGACCTACGATGTCATCAATACCATGAATGAACTTGAAACGCGTTTGGAAGACATCGTTGTTCCTATGGATGTGGCCGTTATTGGTTGCATCGTGAACGGACCTGGTGAAGCGAAAGAAGCAGATGTAGGTCTCACCGGTGGTGCTACGGCAAATCGCGTTTATATCGATGGAAAGCCACATGAACGTCTTCACAACGATACGCTCGTTGATGACATGGAACGCATGATCCGGGAAAAGGCTGCGATAAAACAGAAAGAGTTGGATGACGTTATCGCTAAATCCTGATTGCAGGCTTGCCTGAAATCACTGACTACTACTTATTTTGAATAGATGTCTGGGGTGTGGAACTCACCTCAGTTGAGAGAGGTTGTTTTGGCACGTATTAAAGCCATTCGAGGCATGAATGACATTCTGCCTGATCAAACGCCAGTATGGATGTATTTGGAAGACAAGATTAAATCTGTTTTGAATGCATACGGTTATCAACAAATTCGGATGCCTATCGTTGAGCAAACCGACTTATTCAAACGTTCTATCGGTGAAGTGACTGATATTGTCGAAAAAGAGATGTATACCTTTGACGACAGAAACGGTGAAAGTTTGACGTTGCGCCCAGAAGGGACAGCATGCTGTGTACGCGCCGGTGAAGAGCATGGTTTGCTTTACAATCAAACCCAGCGTTTGTGGTACATGGGGCCAATGTTTCGTTACGAGAAGCCTCAAAAAGGGCGCTATCGTCAGTTCCATCAAGTAGGTGTTGAAACTTTTGGAATGAACGGCCCGGACATTGATGCAGAGGTTATTTTACTTAGCGCTCGCTTATGGAAAGAGCTAGGCATTCTTGATGAGCTAGAGCTTCAGATTAATACCTTGGCATCAAATGAAGCACGAGCTGAGTACAAATCTGCGTTGGTTGAATACCTCAAAGGTCACTTTGATCAGCTGGATGAAGACAGTCAGCGTCGTCTTGAAACTAATCCTCTTCGTGTTCTGGACAGTAAGTCTCCGCAAACGCAAGCTGTATTGAAAGATGCCCCAAGTTTGATGGATCACATTGATGATGAGTCGAAGCAGCACTTCGATGAATTATTGGCGCGTCTTGATAAAGCGGGTGTGAATTACGTTGTTAATCCAACCCTGGTTCGCGGTCTTGATTATTACTGTAAGACGGTATTTGAATGGGTGACAACCTCATTAGGTGCTCAGGGGACTGTCTGTGCCGGTGGCCGTTACGATGGTTTGGTAGAGCAGTTGGGTGGTCGATCAACACCAGCCGTTGGTTTTGCCATGGGTGTAGAGCGTTTGGTGCTTTTGTTGGAAACCCTGAACGTTGTTCCAGCATCCGTTAAGCAAACCCTGGATGTGTACATCACCAGTATGGGTGATAATGCGGCGATTATTGCGATGACCCTGGCGGAGCAATTACGAGATCAGCAAGCCTCACTTCGTGTTCAGTTGCACTGTGGTGGTGGCAGCTTTAAGAGCCAGATGAAAAAAGCCGGTAATAGCGGTGCTAAGTTCGCGATCATCCTGGGAGATCAGGAAATAGAACAACAAGTTGCTGCGGTTAAGAACTTGCAGGAAGGCGAGCAGAGCTCGGTGGCCTTTGCGGATTTGGCACAGTATCTAGTGGATAACGCATAAGTCATTAATCAGTGGCTTACTGCACGAACAAACAATAAGAACAGATGACTCTCTCAGAGAGGCTTAAGGAATCTAGGAGACTATTAAGTGGATTACGATCAGTTTGAACATGACACTGAAGAAAAGATCAAGCGTTGGTGGGATGAAAACGGTAAGAGTCTGATTGGTGCAGTAGTGTTGGGTGTGGCTGCAGTGTTTGGCTGGGATCAATACCAGAAGAATACACAAGCTGAAGTTGAAGCGGTGTCTGCCCAATTCCAAAATCTATTGGAAGAGCAGCTGGCGCTACCTGATTCTGCATCTGAAGAAGAGCGCAGTAAGGTGTTTGAGTTGGCAACCAAGTTGCGCGATGACAACTCAGGTTCTACCTATGCTGTTTACTCGGATTTGATCATGGCTAAATTAGCTGTGGAAACCAAGGATTTTGCATTGGCTGAATCCCACCTGAAGTCGGCTTATCAGTCCGCACCTACTCCAGAGTTGAAGGCGCTATCTAATCTGCGTTTGGCTCAGGTGCTTTACGCTCAAGAGAAAGATGATGAAGCACTTGCGTTATTACCTGAAACTGTAACAGGTGCGTTTGCCGCTCGTTCTTTAGAATTACGTGCCGATATTCTTTTGGCGAAAGGTCAGCGTGACGAGGCCAGAACAACCTATGATCAAGCTATTGCTCAAGCTGGAATGACAGGAATGCCAACAGATGTTCTTGAACTAAAGCGTAACGATCTTAATGAAGTGATTTCAGCTGAGACGGTTAATTAATGAAGCAAGTAATTAAGCGCTTGGCTATGCTTGCTGCACTTGGGTTAAGTGTGGCAGGGTGCAGTTCAAGCGATGAGAATGAAGCAACACAGCCAGCAGAGCTGGTTGATTTTGCTCCTGTAATCAGTGCCGATGAAGTTTGGACCCGTTGGGCGGGTGATGGCGCTGGCAGTGATTCCTGGTTGCGTCTTAAACCGGGGATCGACGGAGATGCTGTATTCGTTTGTGATGCAGACGGCGATTGCTATGCCTATAACCGCCATACAGGTGAAAGCCTGTGGCAAATAGATCTGGATTTGCCGGTTTCTGGTGGTGTAGGAGCTGGAAATGGCTATCTTGCAGTAGGCACTCTCAATGGTTTGGTTGTGGTATTAAACAGTCAGGATGGATCGGAAGTGTTCCGTCAGCAGTTGACCAGTGAAATCCTTTCAAGTCCAGAAATTCGAGAGAACCTTTTGGTTGTGCAGGCTCAAAATGGTCATGTGTTTGGTTTTGATCTCACGACCCAAGAACAGAAATGGCTATACGACGCTTCGTTGCCGCTGCTAAGTTTGCGTGGTACGGCTGATCCGGTAATTACTGAAAAGGCGATATACACTGGATTTGCAAACGGCAAAGTCGTGGCTCTGGATAATGAAACCGGTGTGAGTTTATGGGAACGTCGTGTTTCCATTCCTAGTGGCAAGTCTGATTTAGAAAAACTGGCGGATGTCGACGGGACGCCTCTGGTTGATCAAGACACTCTTTATGCTGTGGGCTTTAATGGGTTTATTCGTGCTATTGATCTGTATTCAGGTCGAGTACGTTGGCAGAAAGAATTTTCATCCTGGGTTGGCCCTGCATTTGGCTTTGGTCAGGTTTACGTTGCGCTTGATAACGGTCAGATTGTTGCTATTGATGATCGCTCAAGTTCGGTGAATTGGAAGTTGGACGATTTGTCCTATCGTCGTCTGACGCGTCCTGTGGTGATGGGCAACTATCTGGTAGTAGGCGATTATGATGGCTATTTGCATTTCATATCGCAGCTTTCAGGTACGTTTGCTGACCGTATTCGAATCGACAGTGATGGCTTGCTGTCTCCGCCTGTAGTTGTGGGCAATACTTTATATATCTACTCCAGTGACGGAACGCTGGCGGCTGTAGAAATTCGGAAAGATTCCTGATCGGAGAAGATAATGGATCCAGTGATTGCCCTTGTTGGGCGTCCAAACGTGGGTAAATCTACCCTGTTTAATCGTTTAACCAAGTCTCGTGATGCCCTTGTGGCAGACTTTGCCGGACTGACCCGTGACCGCAAATACGGCCAGGGTAAGCTAGGTGATCGTCGCTTTATGGTCATCGATACCGGTGGTATTGCCGGTGACGAGAAAGGGATCGATCAGGAAATGGCGAAACAATCGTTATTGGCGATTGAAGAGGCGGATATTGTTCTGTTCCTTGTGGACGGCAAAGCCGGTTTGACGGTGGGCGACGAAGAGATGGTGAAATACCTGCGTAGCTCTGCCAAACAAGCCTGGTTAGTCGTTAACAAAACCGACGGTATCGATCAGGATACCGCAATGGCCGACTTTTATGGTCTGGGTTTGACGGGTGAACCTTTCCCAATTGCAGCTTCTCAGAATCGGGGAGTTAAGTCCCTGATGGACGAGGTGTTTGAGTATTGGGATAGCTACTGCCGAGGACTTGTTGCTAAAGGGGAGTTGGAAAGCTATGAGCCAGGTGTTACGGTTCAGCCTGATTCCCGAGGCATTAAGATTGGTGTAGTTGGTCGACCGAATGTGGGTAAGTCTACGCTTGTGAATCGCTTGTTGGGTGAGGAGCGGGTTGTGGTATATGACATGCCGGGCACCACCCGAGATTCTGTGTACATTCCGTACGAGCGTTACGGTAAAGAATATACCCTGATTGATACAGCCGGTGTACGCCGTAGAAAGAATGTCAGGGAGACGGTAGAAAAATTCTCGATCATTAAGACCATGCAGGCGATTGAAGATGCCAATGTTGTGGTGTTGGTGGTAGATGCCCAGGAAGGTTTGGTTGAGCAGGATTTGCACCTACTGGGGTATGTGCTTGAAGCAGGTCGCGCGTTCACTATTGCCATCAATAAGTGGGACGGACTTGACGAAGAAAAGAAAGCCCATATTAAGAAAGAAATTGAACGTCGTCTGGTGTTTACCAACTATGCAGACATTCACTTTATCTCCGCCTTACACGGCAGTAATGTGGGTAATCTGTATGGCTCTATTGAAACTGCTTATCAAGCGGCCATGGGTAAATGGTCGACGAATTACCTCACCCAGATTCTTGAAGATGCAGTTAAGGTACATACACCACCTGTAGTTCGTGGTCATCGAATTAAACTCAGATACGCTCACCAGGGGGGCTCAAATCCGCCCCGTATTGTAATTCATGGTAACCAAACGGATGCCTTGCCAAACTCGTACAAGCGTTATCTGGAAAATACATTTCGTCGTGTGTTAAATATTGTGGGTACGCCAATGGCCTTTGAATTCAGGACCGGAGACAACCCGTTTGCTAATAAGCGTGACACGCGTACGCCGAACCAGAAGCGGAAAGACCCTAATAGGGTGAAGCCGATCAAGAAAAAGTCGTTGAAAAGGAAATAAACTGACGTATATTCACAAAGCCAGTTGTTAAAAATCAAAATATGATGTATCACTGGTTTATTCATAAGTACCCAACACAATAACAACCAATAATATGGGTACTTAGTTTTTGCACTGCCGGGGACAGCCTAGAGATATTTAGTGGGGTATGAAATGCAGCCTACCGTGTCCACGCAGGCACTTGCACCTGTTTTTATTCGTTTGGCACGTCAATATGATATCCCCATGGAAGAAATCTTCCGTGGGGCAGGATTAGATCCTTACAAAGTCGCACAACCGGACAGCTATATCACACAGGAAGATGTGATTGCCTTGTTTGGAAGTATGCATCGTTTATCCGGAGACCCGGTATTTGGTCTTCATGTGGGTGAACATCTCAGTTATGAAGAGCTGGACATCGTGGGTTCATTGATCGCGACCAGTCAAACAGGCCGAGATGCTATTGCCCGATTCAACGAGTATAAAAATCTTTGGCTTCCTTTCATTGATATTACAATCGTTGAAGAAGCGCATGATGTTGCACGCATTCTGTTTGAAACCGAAGAGATTGACACCCGTCGTCATGTCTATTTTGCTGAAGGTATGTTTGCCGGGGTATTGACTCTGGCAGAGTGGTTGATGGGGCGCCCCCTTACGGTTATAGAGGTGCGCTTCCGTCATGCCCAGCCTGAGTATGTTGAAGAATATGCGAGAGTGTTCGATGCGCCTATTCTGTTCAATCAGGAGCGTGATGAAATTGTGGTTGAGAGTGATTTGCTGGATGTCCCGTTAGCAGGGCATTTTCCGGTATTTCACGACAACCTGATTGAGATGGCGAACTCCAAGTTACGTCAGATGCCACATCACAATGTGCTTGTGAATAAGGTAGAAAAGTTCCTCGATGATAATTTGGGGAATGCACCTGCAAGCATGGAGGATGCGGCCAGCAAATTCAATATGAGCTCCAGAACATTGCAGCGTAAGTTGAAGAAGCAGGATACTTCGTTTGCGGTGTTACGGGATAAGGTTCGTCAAAGAAAGGCGATTCGCTATATCCAGGAAGGCGAACTGGAGATGGATCAAATTGCCGATAAACTGGGGTTTGCTGAGACCTCCAGCTTTTATCATGCGTTTAAGCGTTGGTTGGGGTGTTCACCCGGGGAATACCGTAAGTCTATTCACCCCAATTCTATGGCGTAGTCTTAGCGTTTCAAATCATGTGCGTGTAATCCGGGTCTAGTCGACCCGGGTTACATTAGCTTCCAAAGTTCCTTCGTGAAGTTGAACCTTCAGTGTATCTCCAGCGTTTACCTGGTTCGTACTGTGCAATACCTTTCCATTGTAAGTAGTGATGGAATAGCCGCGTTCCAGTGTATTAAGTGGGCTGATTAGCTGTAATGACTTGATCAGGGATTGAAATTCGCTTCGCTTATGTGTCAGTCGTTGTTGCATTGCGCTTTTTAGGCGTTGCTCTAACGATGACAGGGTATGGCGATGGTTGGATAGCTGTTGTTGAGGGTGGTGCCTCAGTAATTGGCTGTCCAGTAGTCTCCGTTGATGTTTAAGTGTGTCTAGTCGGTGCCGTATGCTTTGTTTTAATCGGAAGTTGAGTTCGTCCAGCTTCTGGGCATTTCGTTCCAGTTTCTTTTTCGGGTTGTTGCTTTGTAATTTATTGTGCTGTGTGATCAGGGTTTGGCGGTACAGTTTTAGTTGCTGCCGAATTGCATACTCCAGTCGACGTTGTTGGTTACTGAAGCGTACCTTCCATTCGTATTGATCTGGTGTGACCAGTTCCGCAGCAGCCGAAGGTGTGGGCGCCCGTACGTCAGCGACAAAATCTGAAATAGTAAAATCAATCTCATGGCCCACTGCTGAAATGATGGGAATAGGGCAGGCAAAAATCATTCGGGCTAATTGTTCGTCGTTAAAGCACCACAGGTCTTCCATGGAGCCTCCGCCGCGACCAATGATCAGAATGTCGCATTTATTGTGATTAATGGCGGATTGCAAGGCGGACATAATCTGTAAGGGCGCATCTGCTCCTTGCACCTGAGTTGGGTAGATAGTGATGTTTGCCAAAGGGAAACGTCGTTGGGTAACGTGTAAGATGTCTTGGATGGCGGCTCCGGTTGGGGAAGTAATAACGCCAATGTTTTTGGCAAAGCCGGGAATGGCTTTTTTATATTCTGGAGAAAACAGCCCTTCCTGTTCAAGTTTGAACTTAAGTCGTTCATAAGCCGCTAATAGAGCGCCTTCGCCATCATGCTCCATGCTGTTGGCAACTAATTGAAAATCCCCTCGCGCTTCATATAAGGTAACACGTGCTTTGATTTTTACTTTGTCACCATTCTTGGGTGGTTTGATAACACTTCGGTTTTGACCTCTGAACATCGCGCATTTCACTTGGGCTTTATTGTCTTTCAGGCTGAAATACCAATGACCGGAGGCAGCAGCAACAAATCCGGAGATCTCACCAGTCACTTCCACTGATAAAAAATGCGTTTCCAGTAAATCCTTGGTGTGTTTGTTGAGTTCAGAAACGGAAAGTGGTCGGTTAAACAGCATGATGTTTGAGTGGCCTAAGTGGATGAATGAGGGCGTCAGAAAATATTATCAGTTTTATGGTAATAAATGGATACGAAACTTTTAAGCAATTTGTTTACCGATTCGATTTCAGAGGATATAATATGCGCGCATAATTCATTAGCTTCAGGAATAAATTATGCTGCGTATCGCTCAAGATGCCTTGACCTTCGATGACGTTTTACTCGTCCCACGTTATTCCGAAATACTCCCTAAAGACGTAAGCCTTAAAACGCGTATTACCCGAGGAATTGAACTGAATATTCCTTTGGTGTCAGCCGCTATGGATACCGTCACAGAATCCCGTCTTGCCATTGCTATGGCTCAAGAAGGTGGTTTGGGGATTATTCATAAAAACCTAACCATTGAACAACAAGCTGCAGAAGTTCGTGCTGTTAAAAAGTACGAAAGTGGCATTGTAAAAGATCCGATTACTGTGTCTAGCAACACAACCATTCGTGAACTGATTGACATCACTCGCCGTAACAACATTTCAGGTGTGCCTGTTGTTGATGGTGATGAGCTGGTTGGTATCGTCACTGGCCGTGATGTACGTTTCGAATTGAATCTGGATGCTACCGTTGCTTCTGTGATGACACCGAAAGACAAACTGATCACGGTTAAAGAAGGCACCAGTGCTGGCCGTGTTCGTGAGCTTCTACACATCAATCGTATTGAAAAAGTGTTGGTTGTCAGTGATGCCGACAAGCTGGTCGGTTTGATGACAGTAAAAGACATTGCTAAATCTAATGCTTTCCCGAACGCATGTAAGGATGATCAAGGTCGCCTTCGTGTGGGTGCTGCTGTGGGCACTGGCCCTGAAACACCGGATCGCGTTGCTGCTTTGGTTGAAGCAGGTGTGGACGTGATTGTCGTAGATACCGCTCACGGTCATTCCAAAGGTGTAATTGATCGTGTGGCCTGGGTTAAGCAAAACTTCCCTGACGTTCAGGTAATTGGCGGTAACATCGCAACAGGTGAAGCGGCCAAAGCCTTGGCTGATGCTGGTGCTGATGGTGTAAAAGTAGGGATTGGACCTGGTTCCATCTGTACTACGCGTATCGTTGCGGGTGTGGGTGTGCCTCAGATTTCAGCTATTGCAAACGTTGCTGCTGCATTGGAAGGTACGGGTGTGCCTTTGATTGCTGATGGTGGTGTTCGTTTCTCTGGTGACTTGGCGAAAGCCATTGTTGCTGGTGCAAGTGTTGTAATGGCGGGTAGCTTGCTAGCTGGTACTGACGAAGCGCCTGGTGAAGTAGAGTTGTACCAGGGCCGTGCGTATAAGTCTTACCGTGGTATGGGCTCTCTAGGTGCAATGGGACAAAGCCAGGGGTCAAGTGACCGCTATTTCCAGGACGCCAAAGAAGGTGTAGAAAAGTTGGTGCCGGAAGGTATTGAAGGCCGTATCGCGTGTAAGGGGCCTCTGTCTAACACTGTGCACCAGTTAATGGGCGGTTTGCGTTCATCCATGGGGTACACCGGTTGTCAGACCATAGATGCGATGCGTACGGAACCTGAGTTCGTAAGAATTACTAACGCGGGTATGAATGAATCTCATGTGCATGATGTTCATATCACGAAAGAAGCGCCTAACTACCGGGTAGGTGGGTAAAGCTTCCGGTACTTTTAAGATAATGGGGCAGCAGCCCCATTATTTAATTGGGTGATAAATAAAATTGTTTTCTTCATAACGGTCGATCGTCACCCAGAATAAGTTTCTCTCTTATTTTTTAAGGAAATGTTTTCCATGACTCAAGATATCCATGCTCAACGAATTCTGATTCTTGATTTTGGTAGTCAGTATACTCAGCTTATTGCTCGCCGAGTTCGTGAAATCGGTGTGTATTCCGAAATTCATGCCTTTGATATGACCGAGCAAGACATTCGTGAGTTTAATCCGAAAGGTATCATTCTGGCGGGTGGCCCGGAGTCAGTTACAGAAGGGCAGTCTCCACGAGCGCCTGAAGTGGTGTTTGACTTGGGTGTGCCAGTGTTGGGTATTTGCTACGGCATGCAGACAATGGCGGAGCAATTGGGTGGTAAAGTTGAGTCGTCTGAGCTGCGTGAATTTGGTTATGCACAAGTGAAAGTCGAGGGCGAAAGTTCTTTGCTGCATGATATCAAAGATCATTTGAACGACGCTGGCGAATCTTTACTTGATGTGTGGATGAGCCATGGTGACAAGGTAGTTGCAATGCCAGAAGGCTTTAGTCTGATGGCGTCTACTGATTCTTGCCCGATTGCGGGTATGTACAACGAAGAAAAGCGTTTCTACGGTGTTCAGTTCCACCCGGAAGTGACTCACACATTACAGGGTGGTCGAATTCTGGAGCACTTCGTGCTTGAGTTGAGTGGTTGTGAAAAACTGTGGACACCAGCTAACATCATCGAAGACCAAATTGCCAAAGTTAAAGAGCAAGTGGGCGATGGTGAAGTTTTGCTTGGGCTTTCTGGTGGTGTGGATTCGTCTGTGGTTGCAGCTTTGCTTCATAAAGCCATTGGTGATCAACTAACGTGTGTCTTTGTAGATAACGGTTTACTTCGTAAGAACGAAGGTGATCAGGTGATGGACATGTTCGCTAAGAACATGGGTGTTCGCGTGATTCGTGCGGATGCTGAAGAGCGTTTCTTATCCAAGCTGAAAGGTGTAGCTGACCCGGAAGCCAAGCGTAAGATCATTGGTAATACCTTTATTGAAGTGTTTGATGAAGAGTCGGCTAAGTTGTCTAACTGTTCGTTCCTGGCGCAAGGTACTATTTATCCGGACGTGATTGAGTCTGCAGCTGCCAAAACGGGTAAAGCGCACGTCATTAAGTCTCACCATAACGTGGGTGGGCTACCAGAAGATATGAAGCTGGAACTGGTTGAGCCATTGCGTGAGTTGTTTAAAGACGAAGTGCGTAAGATCGGTTTGGAACTGGGGCTTCCATATGACATGGTTTACCGTCATCCATTCCCAGGCCCAGGTTTGGGGGTTCGTATCTTGGGTGAAGTGAAAAAAGAATATGCGGATATTCTTCGTGAAGCGGATGCAATTTTCATTGAAGAGCTTCATAAAGCGGATTGGTATCACAAAACATCACAAGCCTTTGTTGTGTTCTTGCCTGTGAAATCTGTTGGTGTTGTGGGCGACGGTCGTCGTTATGAGTGGGTTGTCTCTTTGCGTGCTGTTGAGACGATTGACTTTATGACTGCGCGTTGGGCGCACTTGCCATATGATCTGTTAGAGAAGGTGTCTAACCGAATCATCAATGAAATTTCGGGTATCTCTCGTGTGGCTTACGATGTGAGTTCTAAGCCGCCTGCGACTATTGAATGGGAATAAGAATATCTGTTTCCTTGGTCTGCGAGCCTGATTAACGTCGTTAAAACGCCTTTTATTTTGCTCAGATATATAATGTCTGCTGAGCTGATAAAAGGCGTTTTGCCTTGTTGATGCTTACCTTGTTGAAGCAGTTTTTGGCTCAAACTCATTAAATATTTCTGAATTTTAGATAAAAAATCCTTCTCTGATTAAATTTAAAATGACTAGCAGTCAGCTCACTCAAGACCAGTACTGGATGAAGCAAGCGCTTAAATTGGGCATTAATGCCTGGTTCGAGGGCGAAGTGCCAGTGGGTGCGGTGTTGGTTCGTGATAACCAAATCATTGGGCAAGGCTGGAATCGCCCGATTATTTCTTCTGATCCGACAGCTCATGCGGAGATCATGTGTCTTAGAGACGCAGCCACAAGAATTCAAAACTATCGGTTAGTGGATTCAACGCTTTATGTCACTGTAGAGCCTTGTGCTATGTGTGCGGGTGCGATTATACATGCACGGGTTTCAAGGGTGGTGTTTGGTACCTCAGAGCCAAAAGCCGGTGCTGTGTGCAGTCATCAACAGATGTTTGATCAACCACAGTTTAACCATCTTGTGGATTGGCAGGGTGGGGTATTGGAAGATCGAGCCCGAGTATTAATGCAGAATTTTTTTAAATATCGGCGTAAGCCTTCGATGGCGCGTTATCAAGGATATCAGGCGGCATTACTTGAGAAAGGGTAAGTGAGGTAAGAGGGGAGGCCCCTCTTACAACATGATCACGGGTGTTTCGACGGAAGATGTCGGTTTTTGTTCATTAGTCGTTGCTTCTTCTTCCGCTTTGGCGATGCGAATTTCTTCTTGTCGCTGGTCATACCAGCGCAGAACATCAATGTAGCGACGAATGTTTTGTACATAGATCACAGGTTCGTATCCTCGGGCATAACCGTGTTTGGTTTTTTTGTACCAACGACGATCCTGTAACAGAGGTAAGAATTCTTTTACATCAGCCCATTTGTCGGGATTCTTGCCCCCTTGTTCTGTAAGAATTCGAGCATCTTCCAGATGTCCACGTCCGACGTTATAGGCGGCCAATGCAAACCAGGTTCGGTCAGGTTCTTCAATGCGGTCCGGAAGGCTTTTGTGTAAACGGGTGAAATAACGGGCTCCGCCTTCAATGCTTTGTTTGGCGTTAAGTCTGTTTGATACGCCCATGTCCTTGGCTGTAGGGCGGGTAAGCATCATAAAACCGCGAACGCCGGTTGGGCTCTTGGCTCTAGGATTCCAATGTGATTCCTGATACCCGATGGCTGCCAGTAGATAGAAATCCTGTTGATATTTTTCAGCCGCTTGTTCCAGTGTTGGTCGGTATTTGGGTAAACGCTTGGTGGTATGGTATTTGAAGGTACGGGCACCAACAAAATCCAAGCGGGATTGATGGCTGTAATACTTTTCTTGAAGATAGGATATTTGTTCTGCGGTTGTATCTGCAGTGAGAAACTCTACGGCTTTATTGTACAAGGACAGGTCTTCTGCTTTGGTAAACAGCCAGCCAATCTCCTGGTTATCTAACCCTTCAAATGCCACTCTTAGTTCCGGGAAGTAGGCTTGATAGGCTTCATAATCGTGGTCAGACGCTATCAGGACGTCGAATTGTTTGGCATCCAGTTCGGCAAACAACGTGATGATGTCAGGAGAGGATACGGCTTCCCAGGTAAGCTCGGGTAAAGCCAACGTTGTAACCTTCAGCCAGTGCTCTGCAGGACTGTCTTTAATTACCGCAATCTTTTTGCCGATTAGATCTTTTGGCGTTTTAGGTCTTGAAGATCCTTGTCGGTAGATGGCGATGGTGGATGAGCTGGCATAGGTTGGGGAAATCACCTGATTGGCTTGGATATTAAGTGCAATGCCTGGTGCGGCAAAAGCGGCATAGCCCTGATTAATGCTTTCATACACGTCGGAGATGCTGTCTACACTGTACATGCGTAGTTTGACGCCCAGATATTCTGCAAACTGTTGGGTGAGTTCATACTCAAAGCCGATGTTTTGGCCATCTTGTTCTACCAGGGTACGTTCGCTGTCGATGGTGACCACATTCAGGGTGCCTTCCTGTTGGATAGTTTCCAGCTTGGTCGGGCGGGTGCAACCAGATAATGTGGCTACCCCGAACAGACACAGGAGTAACCCGGCCTTCATTCGAATGGATGAAAGTGGTCGGCTAACGTGGCGTATCCTTGCTGTGTTCGTCCATTTATTCAGGTATGTGTTATTAAAGAAAGCAGTCAAACTCAAACCTTAAAACCTCATAACTCGGCTACTATTGTGAAGTAAATCACGAATCCTTGTGAATGGTGGTTATTTTATGTTCTTTTTTTTGAATGAGCATTCTAGTGTCATAAGAAGTGTGACATAAGTAGCCGTTTGTTTGCTTTTCCAGTATTATTCACGCCTTGAATTTCCAGCGTGAAAAAGCTGGGAATAGTCTAAATTATAGTCAGGGGCTTCCTCAGTATGCTTGAGCTTCGCGGTGCACCAGCGCTTTCCAAGTTTAAATCTGAAAAACTTCTTAACTCGCTTAAATCAGCCGTCCCAGCAGTGACGGGGGTTTACGCCGAATTCATGCACTTTGTTTCTGTAGACGGAACTCTCAGTCAAGATGAACAGACCATTCTGGATAAGGCTTTGAAATATGGCCCCAGTGAATCTGTTGAGGATCTTGATGGTACTTTGTTCCTCGTTGTGCCTCGTCCGGGTACGATATCACCTTGGTCCAGTAAAGCGACTGATATTTTGCATAATTGCGGTTTGCAAAGCGTTCAACGTATCGAGCGCGGCATCGCCTACTACATTCGTAGTGATTCTCCGTTTGAAGAAGCCACCAAAAAAGTGCTGGCGGATGTACTGCATGATCGCATGACAGAAGCGGTATTTTCTTCTATGGGTGGTGCTGAATTGTTATTCACGCAATCAGAGCCCAAGCCACTAAGAACGGTAAATATTCTTGAAGGTGGTCGTGACGCATTGGTTGCTGCTAACGAAGACTGGGGCCTGGCATTAGCAGAAGACGAGATCGATTACCTGGTCGAAAACTTCAAAATGCTTGAAAGAAATCCGACCGATGTTGAGTTAATGATGTTTGCGCAGGCGAACTCAGAGCATTGTCGTCACAAGATTTTCAATGCGGATTGGGTTATTGACGGCAAGGCCGCTGATAAGTCCTTGTTTAAGATGATTAAGAACACCAATGAAATCAGTGGTCAGGATGTTCTTAGCGCTTATAAAGATAATGCCTCTGTCATTAAAGGTCATAAGGCCGGTCGTTTCTTCCCGAAACCCGGTTCGAATAAATACGATTATCACGAAGAAGATATCCACATTCTTATGAAAGTGGAAACTCATAACCACCCTACGGCCATTGCTCCACATTCTGGTGCTGCAACGGGCTCTGGTGGTGAGATCCGTGATGAAGGGGCAACAGGTATTGGTAGTAAGCCAAAAGCCGGTTTGACTGGCTTTACTGTCTCTAACCTGAACATTCCTGGTTGGAAACAACCTTGGGAAGGCGATTACGGCAAGCCGGAGCGTATTGTTTCCGCACTGGATATCATGATCGAAGGGCCAATCGGTGGTGCTGCCTTTAATAATGAATTTGGTCGTCCGAATCTGAACGGTTATTTCCGTACTTACGAGCAGGAAGCCGACGGTGTAGCAGGCAAAGAAGTTCGTGGTTATCACAAGCCAATCATGATTGCCGGTGGGTTGGGTAACATTCGTAGCGAACACGTTGAGAAAAAAGACATTCCGGTAGGCGCCAAGCTGATTGTATTAGGTGGCCCTGCGATGTTGATCGGATTGGGTGGCGGTGCAGCCTCCTCGATGACCTCTGGTTCCAGTAATGCCGATCTGGATTTTGCCTCCGTTCAGCGTGATAACCCGGAAATGGAGCGTCGTTGTCAGGAAGTGATTGATCGCTGCTGGCAGATGGGTGACGACAACCCAATTAAGTTTATTCACGATGTTGGTGCCGGTGGTATTTCGAATGCCTTGCCGGAGTTGGTTAGTGACGCCGGTCGTGGTGGTCGATTCGAATTGCGTGATGTACCCAATGATGAGCCAGGTATGTCACCTGCCGAGATTTGGTGTAATGAATCGCAAGAACGTTATGTATTAGCGGTTGCGCCAGAAGACCTTAAGCGTTTTGAAGCCTTGTGTGAGCGTGAGCGTTGCCCGTTTGCAGTAGTGGGTGAAGCGACTGAAGAAGAGCACTTGTTGTTGCACGATGAGCACTTCGAAAATGACCCGGTTGATTTGCCATTGCAAGTTTTACTTGGTAAGCCACCAAAGATGCAGCGTTCGTTTGACTCTCAAAAAGTAGAACTTTCCGGTTTGAATTTTGATGGCGTAGCATTGAGTGATGCTGTTGAGCGTGTATTAAGTTTGCCTACTGTTGCGAGCAAGAGCTTCCTGATTACGATCGGTGACCGTTCTATTACCGGTATGGTTAATCGTGATCAGATGGTTGGCCCGTGGCAGGTTCCTGTAGCGGATGCTGCAGTAACCACTTCAAGTTTTGATACCAATGCCGGTGAAGCCATGGCGATGGGTGAACGTACACCAATTGCTTTGATTGACGCTCCTGCGTCTGGACGTATGGCCATAGGTGAAGCCATTACTAACCTGGCGTCGGCGTCTATTAATACGATTTCGGACATCAAGATGTCTGCGAACTGGATGGCAGCAGCAGGTCATCCGGGCGAAGATCAGAACCTGTATAACACGGTTAAAGCGGTAGGCATGGAGCTTTGTCCTGAGCTGGGAATTTCTATCCCGGTAGGTAAAGACTCAATGTCGATGAAAACTGTATGGGAAAGCGGTGAAGAAACCAAGTCAGTGGTCGCGCCATTGTCTTTGATAATTTCAGGCTTTGCTCCGGTTTCAGATGTGCGTAAAACCTTAACGCCTGAACTGAAGAAAGATCAGGGTGAAACCGATTTGATCTTGATTGATCTTGGGCGCGGTAAAAACCGTCTGGGTGGTTCGTGTCTAGCTCAGGTATACAATCAAGTAGGTAATCAGTGTGCTGATCTGGACGATGCTGAAGATTTGAAAGCCTTCTTTGCTGTTGTTCAAGGCTTAAATTCAGATGACAAGTTGCTGGCTTATCACGATCGTTCAGACGGTGGCTTGTTAACAACTTTGACCGAAATGGCATTTGCTGGTCGCACGGGTATCGATATCAACTTGGATTATTTGGTTGATAGCGATGACGAAGTATTGGATGTGTTGTTCAATGAAGAGCTGGGTGCAGTGATTCAGGTACGCCGTGAAGATCTGGACTTTGTACTGACTCAGCTGAACAGTGCTGGTCTAGGTGATTGTTCGGGCGTGGTCGCCAGTCTGAATGACGACCAACAGATTCGTGTGTCTCTGAACGATGAGTTATTGATTGATCGTAGCCGTGCTGAATTGCAGCAGTTGTGGGCGCGTAACAGTTATGAGATTCAAAAGCTACGCGATAATGCAGAGTGTGCAGAGCAAGAATTTGCAAATATTCTGGATAACGAAGATCCGGGCTTGTCAGCTGAATTAACCTTTGATGTGAATGAGGACGTAGCGGCGCCGTTTATTTCTAAAGGCGTTCGTCCAAAAGTGGCCGTATTGCGTGAGCAAGGTGTTAACGGTCAGGTGGAAATGGCGGCTGCGTTTGATCGTGCCGGTTTTGAAGCCATTGATGTTCACATGAGCGATATCTTATCAGGTCGCGTCACATTGGATGAGTTCCGTGGTTTGGTAGCTTGCGGTGGGTTCTCATACGGGGATGTACTGGGTGCCGGTGAAGGTTGGGCCAAGTCCATTTTGTTTAATGCCCGAGCGCGTGATCAGTTTGCAGGGTTGTTTGAGCGTGAAGACAGCTTCGCACTGGGTGTGTGTAATGGTTGTCAGATGCTGTCGAATTTGGCGTCTTTGATTCCGGGGACGGATCATTGGCCGCGTTTTGTTCGAAACCAATCTGAACAGTTTGAAGCGCGTGTTGCTATGGTGGAAGTTCAAGACAGTCCGTCTATCTTCCTGGATGGCATGGCTGGTTCAAGAATGCCAATCGCAATTGCACACGGTGAAGGTCGTACAGAGTTCCGAGATGATGACCACCTTGGTACAGCCAATGGTAGTGGAACTGTGGCGATTCGTTATGTGGATAACTACGGTCGTCAAACTCAGCAGTATCCGTTTAACCCGAACGGTTCGCCGACCGGAATTGGTGGTTTGACTAACACGGATGGTCGGGTAACTATCATGATGCCGCACCCTGAGCGTGTGTTCCGTAAAGTTCAGAACTCATGGGCGCCTTCCCAGTGGGATGAAGACGGTGCCTGGATGCGGATGTTCCGCAATGCACGCCGTTGGATTGGCTAGCAGCTAATCTGAAAATGAAAAGGCCGTATGATGAACTCATACGGCCTTTTTGCTTCTGAAATGTGAAAATAGTCTGAAAGTATGAATATTAAACCTTCTTTTGGCTTAGTTGACCGTTTTCACTTTGAAAGTATGATGTATACTAGTTTCTTGATCCTAACTTTCGTTAGGGTGATGTTTACTTATTAATCAATAAAGATCTGTCTACACTTTACATAAATACTGTTCGTCGTTGTGTAGTGAGTGCTATATAACTTGGCTTATTGTTTATCGTTAGATACGCATGAGTCTTTAGACGTTTTTACATGGATTGTTTCGTATGATGCCGGGTGAGGTGAAAGTGAAAGAACAGCGTTATCGTGTTTTTATCGCTCATGATGTACCCGAATTAGGGGATATAGCGGTGGAAACCAGTTATGAACTGGTTAAACATCAATGCATTCCTATGGGCATCGGCTTAAGCCCTTCTGCAAATAACAACCACTGGGAAATCATGCGAGCCATGATTGACGAATCGGATGTGGTTTTCTTATTGGTGGGTAACAGCTACGGGCAACTCTCCCCAAGTGGGGTGAGCTATGTTCACATGGCTTACATCTATGCAAGCACTCAAGGTAAACCGATCTTTCCGTTCTGTCTTAATCCGCCTGATTCCGAGAAAAGCACGAATGCTCACCTTATTGAGTTTCGTAAATTACTTTCGTCTCATAAAGTTCGTTACTGGACGGTAGAGGCTGACCTCAGAAAACAATTGTTAATGGCGGTGCGTAAGGTAAAAACCGCGCACAACATTGGCTTAATGCCTGCTTCGTCCAAATCTCAGACAGTCGCGCCAGTGGTGGTTTCTAATCCCGTATCCCAGACCAATCACATGAGTGAAATCAAGGCTCTGAAGCGTGAGTTGGAAGAAGCGAAAAAGGCGTTGGCGCTTAATTCGTCTTCCGGGAGTATTACGACAGGGGCTTCATCCGCCAGACCTGCTTCTGTAGGGGTGGCGTCGAAAAATAAAACGGTAATGGTGTCCTACAGTGCCAAAGTGTTCCGAGGTGGTAACTTCAAAACCATTACAGATTCCTGGAACATGACCTGGGACAGTATCTTCTTGGCGGTTGCACCGCACATGCTGAAACCCATTTCAGAAGAGAAAATGCGTTTGGTGATCTCGGCTTCATTAGCGACAGACGTGCAGGAGCCGATTAAAAAGCGTTATCCGGAATCTCATGCGGTTGCTGATATTCGCTTGTCCAATGACAGCATTAACCGGATCAAGATTTACTTGCGCGGGCAGGATTTGATTCGAGAAGTGATGCAAGGTCGGGATATTCGTTGGAAGTTAACGGATGCCGGCGATGCTTACCTCACGGAGCTCTATTCCGAACAGCCAGTGTCTTCTTCTCTATCGTCCTGAGTTATTATGTACAAGCTAGCAGTATTCATCCCGGAAACGCACCTCGAACAGGTTAAAACCGCTATGTTTGAAGCCGGTGCAGGCCGTATCGGAAATTATGACCAGTGTTGTTGGCAGGTGAAGGGGCAGGGGCAGTTTCGTCCATTGGCGGGGGCAAACCCTTACCTGGGGGCTCACGGAGAAGTTGAGCAAGTGGATGAATACAAAGTGGAGATGGTATGTGAAGATGCTTTATTGTACGCCGTGCTGGAAGCAATGCGGGCAAGCCATCCTTACGAAGAACCCGCCCATGATGTCATCCAACTGGTGAATCTTTAAGTTCCTTGATTAGGGAATCTTTTCTTTATCTTTTTATACGATCTGTAAAATCTATGTGATCGACCAGCAGTTCAATGCGGTTGATTTCGATGCGTTCCGCCCGGGCTTTCAAAAAATGGCGTAACGTGCGCTTAACGGTTGGGAAGGCAATCTCATCCCAGGGAATATCAGCTTCTTTAAAGAGTTCGACTTCTAAGGACTCTGGTCCGGAATGATAGTTCAGATCCGATAACTCACCGACAAAGAACATGTGTACCTGACTGATGTGAGG
>JBFHTA010000003.1:0-43477 GCA_041590855.1 Pseudomonadales bacterium | reverse complement strand
TTTCAGGGAAAGAGAGGCAACTCATAAGAGGCAATTATGTTAGTTGAAGCATCGAGCTACCGGGCACCCTGGTGGTTAAGGAATGGTCACTTTAGCACCATCTATCCGTCGTTATTCCGGAAGTTACATTTGCCTTTCAGTGCTCGCGAACGAATTGATACGGACGATCACGATGTCTTGTGCCTGGATTGGTATCGGGTTGAGCAACCTCATTCACGTCGTAAGTTAGTGATTATTTCACATGGTTTGGAAGGCCATAGCGAACGTCCTTACGTATTGGGCATGTGTCGTAGAATGAACGCCTTGGGTTACGATGCTCTGGCATGGAATTTTCGGTCGTGCGGGCCGGTGATGAACCGACAAAAGCGTTTTTACCACAGCGGTGCTACCGAAGACTTGTCACGGGTGATTGCGCATGCCGAGGAAAGCTATAAGGACATTGCGTTAGTGGGATTTAGCATGGGCGGTAATCTAAGCTTGCTGCATGCCGGTCGGGAACATGAATCCCTGAATGCTAAAGTCAGGGCTGTTATTGGTGTGTCAGTGCCTTGTGATTTGGAAGGTTGTGCGCATGAATTGGCCAAGCCTCAAAATAAGCTCTACATGGCCCGCTTTCTAAAAGAGCTGAGAAGCAAGATGCGAATCAAGAGTGATCAGTATCCGGACATTCCAACCTCAGAACTCGATAATATTACCAATTTCAAAGAATTTGATGACTTGTATACTGCGCCCTTACATGGGTTTAAGGATGCCAAGGATTATTGGACCCGATCCAGTTGTCTAGGGTATTTATCTGATATTCATATTCCGGCCCTGATCATCAATGCCAAAGACGACCCCTTCCTGTCTGAATCCGCGTATCCTTATGATTTAATTGAGCCCCTAACTAATGTGTATTTGGAAACCCCCGAGCATGGTGGGCATGTGGGGTTTGTTTCTTTTCATGCGGATGGCAGCTACTGGATCGAACATCGGGTGGCTGAATTTTTAGAGACACATTTTTAAGCATTTTGTTACAGAATTCCCTTCTATACTTGAGATAAATGCTTAAAGGTCAGGAGATTAGCGATGAAAGTTGCAGACCTTATGACGAGCAAGGTGGAAACCGTGACTATGGATACCATTTTGTCGGATGTCTGGAAGATTTTTCGTCAGCACCGGTTTCATCACCTACCGGTGGTTGATGAAGATAATCATCTGATAGGTATGATCTCTGATCGTGATGTGTTGTATCACATTTCTCCACGGATCGAGTCCGGAAATGCGACCGTTGCAGAGATTGAAGTATTAAGAAAACCTGCTCACCAGTTTATGAGTCGGCGTCCGCTGACGGTATACCCCAACACCAGCGCGGTGCGTGCATTACGGACCATCATTGATCAATCGGTCTCATGTTTACCTGTGGTAGATGACGACATGAACCTACAGGGTATCTTGACCTGGCGAGATGTAATCAAGTTCTTGATTCGGCGTATTGACGAGCCTCACGAAGAAGAGACTCGTGAGGCGAGTTCTCCAATTTAGTTCTGCCCATCACGGAAGAATGCGCTTTAGCAGGTTTCTTTCAGGTGGAAGACCCGATCCATCAGTTGAGAGAAATTGTCGAGCATCTTGGCACGTTGTTCCAGGCTGTTGGCGTAGGCTTCCTGACTTAAGTAGTTGCCTGCTTTCTCTTGTGTGTATTCTCTAAGCATATGCAGGCTTGGCTTAAGCAGTTCCCACGCTTGTGTTGTGTTTTGTTCGCAAACTTGCGGGTTCTCTTCAGCCGCAGTCACTAGCTTTTCTATTTTCAGCTTATTGCTGATCAGCATCAGCAAGGGGGAATGTTTACCGCCAGCAAAGCTGGCGGATGGGGTCAGACTGAGGAATAACGCGCCGACAATAACAAGGGATTTAAGACTCTTTGGAAACACTTGTATGTAGCCCATAAACATAGTGCTTGGTTCCCTAGTGAACAGCTTTGATTCGATACAGACTTCCATAGGATACAAACTGCGTTTATTGGTCGTCGCCGTAGTTAAAGAAATAGCGAGCGCCCAACATGAATTCTGCATCATGAAGGTCAATGTTTGCTCTGAAATAAGCATCCAGCCGGTTGTTTTGGACGTTGAAACGTCGGCTGAATTCCAAACCTAATAACCCTTCCGGATCACTGTCTGCGCCACCCAAACCAAAATACGGAGCCATTTCAATACCATAGAGCTCGTACAAAGAGTTGGTTTTGACACTGACACCGAACACTTCCGGCCCTAAAAAAACTTGCGGGTGCAGGCCCAGCTCTGTTTCCTGGTACACCTCAATATACGGGCTTTCTTCGATCCAGTAGCCGCCACCGATGGAATCTATTTGGAGGTCTGCATGGCTTACCGATGCAGCTGATAAAAAACTCGCTGAGAAAACAGCCAGAATGAGGCGCATATTCTATCCTTAAGTAGTTATTATTTTTTTCACTATTTTAATTTCAGAACATAATATAAAGATGTTAACTGGGAATCAAAAATGAATATCCGATTTTTTGCGATCTTCCGTTTGGTAGCCTTGTTTTTGTTTGTTGGGCCAGCCTTTTGGGTGAACGCGACAGAAACAGTTTCTACCGGCGATTTGTATCCACCGTATGTGGATAAGAGTTTGCCGGATAATGGATTAATGGTGCCCATTATAAAGAAGTTGTTTGACAGGACTGAGGGTTTCTATGATATCGAAATGGTTTATCAGCCCTGGGCCAGAGGTTACGAACAAACAAAAGACGGGCGACATTTAGCAACTTTCCCTTATGTTTGGGATAAAGAACGGGATCAGCATTTCTATTATTCAGACCCGGTGTTCGACATTGGCAGTTATTTGTTTGTACGCGATGAGGTCGATGACGAGGAGTGGACGGTTGAATTACTTAAGGAAAAAAGCTGGACACGAATTTGTCGGCCCAATGGTTATTCGGTGGAGGAATTAAGACAACCTTTGCTGTCCTTGATGGAGTTTACTATATATACACCCTCCAATTTACCGGATTGCTTTCGGTTATTGGAACAAGGGCGAACGGATTTGATTCCTATTGAGAAAGCCGCAGGCGAGTTCACTGTATTTACTCACACGAATGGTTTAAAAGTAAAAGTGTTTAAAAACTCGGTGTTTGAAACTGGCTTGCATGTCATTGTGTCTAAACAGCGTGAAGACGGCCAGCAGGTGATAGATCAATTTAATAAGGTACTGAAAGCGGCCAGGGCATCAGGTGAAATGGATCTTTGGATTCAGGATTTCTATGACAAGCTGGCGGTAGAAAATCAGTAGTGCTTTGTTCTTTCGTACAAGCTAATTAAATGGTTATCTATGAGAAACCAAGACCGTGTACAGATACCAAGCCAGTTTGGGGTACACGGTCTTTCGTAGGTGAGCCGCTGTGTTATTTGTATTCCAGCGCTACCAATAAGCGGTTGAGGTATTCCTCAAAGTTTTGGTTAGGCACTTCCAGCGTTAACCACTCAGACAATAGGGAAGTGGTGCTTTCCTTGTTGTTTTCACCTGAATTCATGCCTCGCGACAAACGCTCGACCTGTAACGACATGCGTAAACTTTGATCGGACTCTGGTGATGGCTTGTCGGCCACAATCTCACTGCGAATACAAAGCTCACGCAGCTTTTCTTCCGTGGTCGGCTGTAGTGTGGATTTTCCACTCAGCAGAGCAGACCAGGCTGATTCCAATACCTTGCCCAACTTGTCGTCTTCAATGTGAATGGCTTGCCATTGAGCTTCGGCTTCTTCTTCAGACAGTATCTTGCTGCTGACGCCCTGATATACAGTCAATTTATCCAACAAGGCTTGGCCTTGTTTGGCTTTTTGAGCGCGCTTAAGATCGGACATACGTTCTTTTACTTGCTCGCACGCATTTCGGTAATTGGTTTCCAGGGTTTCGTAATGATCACGAGGCAGGCTTCCCAGATTACCGTAGTTACCTTGAAGTTCTCTCAGTTGAGCAGCCAACACTTTGGCCTCTTCTACATCGGAGTTTGCCAATTGTTGAATCTGATTAATGATTTCAGTGGCCTGATGAAGATTGGTTTCGCGCTGGTCTTGTTGTTCTTTCCATTGATTTGAACGCTTGCCAAAGAGCTCGTCACAAACAGCTCGGAACTCCTTCCAAAGGTGTTGTTCCTGACGGCGATGACAAATACCTACTTGTTGCCATTGTTTCTGAAGCGTTTTTGCTTGATCTGTGGCTTGTTTGAGATTTTCCTCAGACAGCAATTGCTTTGCTTCTGCCAATAGCGATTCTTTGATCTCGGTGTTTTTATCTCGCTCGGCTTTAATGCGATCTTTCAATAGGTGAAGTGGTTGATCGAATTGTTCCTGAATCTTTTTAACTTCGGCACGATCTACCGGCGTAGCCTGCTTCCACTCTTCAATTGATTGCTTATAGAGTTTATCGATGACTTTCCAGTCGGCTTTCTCCCAGTCGACTTTTTCGATGAATTCGTTCAATTGAGAAATGATGGATTTCCGACGTTCCAAATTTTGAGTACGCAGCTCGCTGACGGCTTCAAAGTAAGGCTTGCAACGCTCATTCACTTTGTCGGAGGCATCTTTGAAACGGTGCCAGAGTGCCTGGCCGTAGTTGTTGTCGCCATAGCCCAGCTCTCGCCACTCGCTGCGGGCTTGCTTCAATTGGGAAGACAGGGTTTCCAGTGGCATGTCAGCTTCAACCAAGGCTTCCATGCGTTCACAGAGCTCTTCCAGCTTGGGCAGAACCGCATAGTCCTGCCAGTCCTTCATTTCTTTAAATTTGTATTGCAGCTGGCGTAAGCGTTTGTTGACTTTGCGCTCGTTAGGCCAGTTCTGCATGATTTCCTGAGCTTGGCGCAAGTTGTGGTAAATGCCTTTCAGAGTGCCTTCGGTCAGCATCTCTTCAGCTTTGGACAACAATTCTTCGGCTTGCTTGCAGTCTTGTTTCAGGTTGCTGCGAACACGACGCTGCTCTTTTTGAGCATCGCCCAAAGCGTTATGTGCTTGCGTTAATAGCTCTGGCTCTTTCAATTCAGACGGCCAGTTAAGTGATGTCAGGAAGCCTTTCAGTTTGGTTAGGTCTGGCGTGTCAGACTCTAGTAGCAGTTGGATTTCTTCTTTTTTCTCTTCCAGCGCGTCTTTGGCCTGAATGAATTGTTGAAGAGATTTACACACCCGTGCGTAACGGTTTTCCAGCGATTTGGACGGCTTACTTGTTTCGCAGCTGTCCTGCCAGCGATTGGCTTGTGTTTTCAATAAGGCATGCAGTGCCGGGCTATTGAAATCACCTTGTTCAATGATGCCGTCTTGCTCGGTTTCCAGAAGGGTGATAGTGGCTTCTTGCTCTTCTTTGGCATCTTTATGTGCTTCTACCTGCGCCTGCTTTTCGCTTTCTGCTTGGTAGTGATCAGCGATAATTTGCTTGCATTGGTTTAATGCCGCTTCAAATTGGGTTTGCTGCTCAGTATTGGCGTTGGCTTTGATCTTATTCCAACGGGTTTGCAACGTATCCAGCTTGGCTTCGCATAGTGGCTGGAAAGGTAATTTTGCTTGTTGTTCAGCGGCTTGGATGGCCTGATTTATTTCAGCGGTCTGGGCTTCCTGTTGAGCGCGAGCTTCATGCAAGGTTGCCAGTTTGTCTTTAATGATTTTCTGACAGCCTTTGTCTTTGCCTTTAATAACCTTTTCCAAGGCTTCCAAAATGGCTTCGTCTTCAATGGCCGTGGTTGCTTGTTGTCGAACGGCGGCAACTCGGGCTTGCTCAGCAATCTGAGCTAACAGTTGTTGGTCTTGTATACGGGCGACCAAATCACTGATGGCAGGAAGATTAGGCAGAGAAATCACCAATTCAGTAATTTGCTTTGGATCTTGCGGCCAGTTTTGTTGATTGTCCTTCGAGAGCATCTGTCCGAGTCGTGCTTGCGCTTCGGTTTGGACGGTTTTATCGGTACTGTGGCTTAGCTCGATCAAGTTATCCAGTTGGGCGAACTGGGCAACGGCGGTGATTTTAACCTTGTTGGATGAGTCTGTGGCCAGCACCTGCAGCAGGATGTCTTTCTGTTCCGGCAGCTGATCTGATAATTGTGCTACTGCCGTGTTTCGGACATCTTCTGATTTATGTTGCCATTTTGGTTTGAACATTTGTTTGAAAAAATTTGCCACAGTGCTTTCCTCGAAGTTAGGCCAATCCGGAAGATCAGCGTCGAGCAGTTCAGGGTGATTCAGTGCTCGATAGAGTAGGTAGTTAGTATCTGTTGTTTGTACTTAGCATTGTTAGTTATAAGTATTGTTAGTACTTGGTATCGATAGCTCATGTTTTTGAATATTAGGCCTGGTTAAGACAGGACCATATAGTCATGAGCTATTGATTGCGCACCTCAAGGCGCGCAATCGGAAGACGCTTATTTATGGTAAGCCGCCGCGCGCTCCACTTCTTCTTTAGAGCCCAGGAATACCGGAACACGTTGGTGAATTTCGGTCGGTTGTACGTCCAACATACGCTCTTTGTCGGTACGGCACACCCCGCCGGCTTGTTCAACCAGAAATGCCATAGGGTTGCCTTCATACATCAAACGCAGTTTACCGGGTTTGTTAGGCTCGCGGCTGTCCCACGGGTACATGAAAATTCCGCCACGGGTCAGAATACGATGTACTTCTGCTACCATAGCCGCAACCCAACGCATGTTGAAACGCTTGCCTATCGGGCCTTCTTCACCGGCTAGCAGGTCCGCTACGTAGTTTTGAACAGGTTCTGCCCAGAAACGTTGGTTTGACATGTTAATAGCGAATTCTTTGGTTTGCTCGGGGATTTGTACATTGTTGTTGGTCAGTACAAACTCACCAATGGTGTGATCCAGTGTCCACATGGAAACACCTTGACCGGTGGTAATAACCAAAATGCTGGATGGACCGTATAACACGTAACCGGCTGCTACTTGATTAGAACCCGCTTGCAGGAAGTCCTGACCCAGATCCGGATTGCCGGTGGTGTTCATGATGGAGAAGATGGTACCTACAGAGACATTAATGTCGATGTTGGAAGAGCCGTCTAGCGGGTCATAGGTGACAAGATATTGACCACCTTCGTTACCAGGAACAGCGTGATCTTCTTCTTCCGAGGCAATGCCGTGAACGTAAGGCGATTGCTTGAGTGCATCTTTTAATAAATCGTTGGAAATAACGTCCAGCTTTTTTTGGGTTTCCCCTTGCACGTTTTCGTCGTCTGTTGAGCCAAGAACTCCGGCGAGAGCGCCTTGTTGCAGTCGAAAGGAGATGTCCTTGCTGGCCGACAAAATTCGTTGAATTACGTCAATTAGCGAGGCGTCACACCCTTGCTGCATTAAGGTGTCTTTGATTGTGGTCATTCTTTAAGCTCCAAACGTTTAACCGAAAAAAATTGCCGCTAATTCTATCTAAAAAAGGAAAATTTTGCGACGAGAAAAGGCAGGCGTTATGCTGTAATGGAGTCAACGGTTTTGGCTCGTATTTATAATAGGCCTATACAGGGCTTTGCTAAGTCATTCATTCGCTTCTTTTTTCAGGCGTTTGGCTGGAAAGCGCAGACCATCAGCGCTCAACAAGACGACAGGGTTAAGGGATTTTCGTCTATGCACATCCATATTTTAGGCATCTGTGGCACCTTCATGGGCGGCCTGGCTCAGTTAGCACAGCAATTAGGGCACAGAGTGACTGGGTCGGACGCCAATGTATATCCGCCAATGAGCGACCAACTTGAAGCGGCTGGAATTGAACTGATTGAAGGGTATGATGCCAGTCAGCTGGATTCCCGGCCGGATTTAGTGGTGATTGGTAACGCCATGTCGCGGGGCAATCCATGCGTTGAGCGGGTGCTGAATGAGAACATTCCTTACACCTCCGGACCGCAATGGTTAGGCGACCATTTATTACGTGATAAATGGGTTTTGGCGGTTGCCGGAACGCACGGTAAAACAACGACCTCAAGTATGTTGGCCTGGGTATTGGAATATGCCAAATTCGAACCCGGTTTTTTGATCGGAGGTGTGCCACAGAATTTTGGGGTCTCCGCTCGGTTGGGGAACAGCGACTTTTTTGTGATTGAAGCCGACGAATACGACAGCGCTTTTTTCGATAAACGCTCCAAGTTTGTCCATTATCACGCGAACACCTTGTTGATTAATAATATTGAATTTGACCATGCAGATATCTTCCGTGATTTGGAAGCGGTTAAAACTCAATTTCATCATGCCATTCGTACTGTGCCGTCCCATGGCATGGTGATTAGCCAGGCAAATGAAGAAAACTCTCTGGATGTGTTGTCGAGAGGTTGTTGGAGTGAACGGAACACCATGTCGATTGATGGCGAGGATGCCGATTGGCAAGCCGTGTTGGTGAACCCTGATGGCTCCGCTTTTGATGTATGTTTTGAAGGCCAGGTGGTTGCGCGCGTCGAATGGTCTTTGCTGGGGATGCACAATGTGTCTAATGCCTTGGGCGTGTTTGCGGCTGCGCGAAGTGTTGGCATTTTACCTGAGGTGGTCGCTGACGCATTGGCCGGATTTAAAAATGTGAAGCGTCGTCTGGAAGTGAAAGGTCAGGTGGCCGGAGTAACGGTTTATGATGACTTTGCTCATCACCCGACGGCGATTCGTTTGACGTTGGAAGGGGTGCGCAGTCGGGTGGGCGAACAGCCTATCATTGCCGTGCTTGAACCTCGTTCCAATACCATGAAAATGGGCGTTCATAATGATGCTCTGGAAGCGAGTGTCAAGTCGGCTGATCGCAGTTATTGGTATCAAGCGGATACCCTGTCCTATCAATTGTCTCAGGTGTTAGGTAATAAGCCTCATAACTTGGTAGCGGATGACTTGGATGAGCTGGTTCTGCAAGTCTGTGCGGCTGCCAAACCAGGGACGCATATTGTGTGCATGAGTAATGGCAGTTTTGGTGGTATTCATCAGAAACTGTTGGCTCAGCTAGAAGCGAATCAAACCGACCTTTAATCGGCTAAAAGCGGAAGGCAACAAGGTTTCTAATTTTTAATCTAGGTGAGCGATAACATACGCATGCAAGATAAATCGGTTTTAAAGGGGGATGCTAAAGCTCCTGTCACAGTTGCGATGACGGGCGCTTCAGGTGTGCAGTATGGCATGCGATTGATGGAGTGCTTGTTTGCGGCTAGGGTTCCCGTGTTTCTTATGGTTTCAAAAGCGGCGCAAATGGTTATTGCTACTGAAACTTCAGAGAAATGGCCAGCCAATCCGGACGCATTAAAGCAGCATCTGGTTGAGCGGTATCAGATAGAACCAGAGTTGCTGGAGGTGTTTGGGCGTGAGGATTGGATGGCTCCTGTGGCCTCCGGTTCTAGTGGTCCGGGGCAGATGGTAATTTGTCCGTGCAGTACCGGGACATTGTCCGCTGTGGCCTATGGTGCCAGCAATAATTTGATTGAGCGTGCGGCGGATGTTGTCTTAAAAGAACGCAAAAAACTGATTTTGCTGGTCCGTGAAATGCCACTCTCCGACATTCATCTTGAAAACATGCTGAAATTAAGTCGGATGGGGGCAGTTGTGATGCCTGCTGCGCCAGGCTTTTATCATTCGCCTGATTCTATCAATGATCTGATTGATTTTGTGGTTGCTCGGATTTTAGATCAGCTGTCGATAGAGCAATCTATGGTGCCGAGATGGGGTTACGCTTCAGAATCTTGAGGTCTGTTCTTGAACTGCTAATAAGTGTTTTTTGTCTAATAATAAATTATGAATTTTTTATTAAAGGCAGTTCTGCTCTTTTTGGTGCAAACTTGCGGCGATATGCTGACTAAATGGTTTGTATTTTGGAGGGGTGTGTAGTTTGGTGTGGGGCCATAGGTAACAGGGTGTTACCTATGGTTTCTGATAATTCGGCTGTGTTATAAGTCGTCAAACCAGTATTCTTCCAGGTTTTTCGTGAGTTCACGCTCTTCCTGATAAGCTTCAATGTTCCTTCTGGCGGCTAATCGCTTAGCTGCAGTGTTCTTGCGGCCCCGTTTTCCTTTCTCTTTTGCTGGCTCTTCTGTTTTAAGGTCAAATTGTTCGACATAAAGTTCTTCTGCTGCGCCCATCCTGCAGTCTCCCTTGTTTCCTGTTTATAGTTTTGAGTTTCCTTATGAACATCAAGAATCTAGCAACTAAAATGCCAACAGTGTGTTTCAGAAATATGAACAAAAATTGGGCATGGGGAAGTTGGCGGGTTTGATGGCTGATTTGGGACGGAAGTGGCCACTCCGGGCATAAGAAAGCCGAACAAAATGTTCGGCTTTTGTGTTCTTTTTCAGAAAGTCTGCTAGCTCTAATGACTTAACCCCGATCTTGAAAATACGGCGTTTTCAAGATCGGGTGTCAGCAAAAAGTTAGCAAAGTGCGTCGAGCTTTTTCTTGAGCACTTGGTTAACTTGTCCGGGGTTAGCTGCACCTTTAGAGGCTTTCATTACCTGACCCACGAAGAAACCAACCATCTTACCGCGCTTGTCAGGTTCGGCGTTGACGTACTGTTCCACTTGTTGCGGACAGTTGGCAATGACGTCATCTACGATGGCTTCAATTGCGCCAGAATCCGATACCTGTTTCAGGCCTTTCTTCTCGATGATTTCATCGGCAGAGCCTTCACCGTTCCACATGGCTTCAATAACAGTTTTCGCTGCCTTGCTGGAAATGGTGCCATCTTTCAGACGGATCAGCATGTCTGCTAGTTGCTCCGCAGATACCGGGCTTTCCGTGATGTCTTTGTCGTCTTGGTTAAGCAAGCGAGACAATTCACCCATCACCCAGTTCGCAGCCAATTTGGCGTCGTCGATTTTCTTGTAAGCTGTTTCGAAATAGTCTGCCATGGCTCGGCTGGCCGAAATGACTGAGGCGTCGTAATGACTAAGACCCAGTTCATTCTGGAAACGCTCACATTTCTGATCTGGCAGCTCTGGCAGTTTCGCACGAATGGATTCCACATATTCTTCAGTGATGTGGATAGGCAGTAAATCCGGGCAAGGGAAGTAGCGGTAGTCGTTGGCTACTTCTTTGCTGCGCATAGAGCGGGTTTCGTTCTTATTGGCATCGTATAGGCGGGTCTCTTGTACCACTTTGCCACCGTCTTCAATCAAATCAATTTGACGTTCGATTTCTGCATTGATGGCCTTTTCGATGAACTTGAACGAGTTTACGTTTTTGATCTCGGTACGGGTACCAAACTCTTCCTGACCTTTCGGGCGGATCGATACGTTACAGTCAGCACGCATCGAGCCTTGCGACATGTTGCCGTCGGACACATCGAGATACTGAACCAATGAATGGATCTTCTTAACGTAAGCTACCGCTTCTTTGGCAGAGCGGATGTCCGGCTCGGATACGATCTCTAATAACGGCGTACCGGCACGGTTCAAGTCGATGCCTGATTGGCCATCAAAGTCTTCGTGCAATGATTTACCTGCGTCTTCTTCCAGGTGAGCACGAGTTACGCCAATGCGCTTGGTAGTGCCGTCTTCCAACTCAATGTCGACGTGACCTACACCAACAATCGGGTAGTCCATCTGTGTGGTTTGGTAGCCTTTTGGCAAATCCGGATAGAAGTAGTTTTTGCGATCAAATGCCGACTTCATACCGATTTCAGCGTCAATCGCCAAACCAAAACGAACGCCAAGTTCAATGGCTTTTTCGTTCACTACAGGTAGTACTCCCGGCAGACCTAAATCAACGGCGCAAGCCTGGGTGTTGGGTTCCGCGCCGAACTTGGTGCTGGCGCCGGAGAAAATCTTGGACTCGGTAGCAAGTTGAACGTGGATTTCCAGTCCAATAACCGTTTCCCATTCCATACTGTCTTCCTCTTTCTTAGAGCAGTTTTATCTGATGTTTGCTGTGGTGATGTTTTCAATGCTTCATATCTATGAAGCGACAGACTTACGCAAACTGCTCTGGTGTTTTCTTATGCCACTCGGTCACTTGCTGATATTTGTGACCAATGTTCAGTAGTTTTGCTTCCTGGAAGTAGTTACCAATCAGCTGTAAGCCTGCTGGCATACCATCTGCGAAGCCTGCTGGTACAGTAATGGCTGGCAGGCCTGCAAGGTTCACGGAAATGGTGAAGATGTCTTCCAGGTACATGGTGACAGGATCACTGGTTTTCTCGCCCATCTTGAATGCTGTGGTTGGTGCGGTAGGGCCTGCAATTACGTCCACTTCATTAAAGGCATTGGCAAAGTCGTTCTTGATCAGACGACGTACTTGCTGTGCTTTCTTGTAATAAGCATCGTAGTAACCTGCGGATAGCGCATAAGCACCGATCATGATGCGGCGTTTCACTTCGTCGCCGAATCCTTCTCCACGAGAACGTGTGTACAGATCCATCAAGTCTTTCGGATCTTCACAGCGGTAACCGTAACGAACGCCATCAAAACGCGATAGGTTGGCTGATGCTTCTGCCGGAGCAATCACATAGTAGGCTGGTACAGACAGGTTAGTGGTTGATAGACTGATCTCTTTAATGATCGCGCCTTGTTTTTCCAACTCTTTGATGGACGACTCAATCACCTGTTTAACGGAATCATTCAGGCCTTCAGCAAAGTACTCTTTTGGTAAACCAATGCGCAAACCTTCGAGGCTGTTGTTTAGCTCTGCGGTGTAATCCTGTACTGGTTCATCCATAGAGGTGGAGTCTTTAAGGTCCAGTCCGGCCATTACGTTTAACAGCATGGCGGCGTCTTCAGCAGTCTGTGCCATAGGGCCTGCCTGATCCAGGCTGGAGGCGAAAGCAATCATGCCCCAACGACTAACTCGGCCGTATGTAGGCTTTAAGCCAGTAATGTTACACATAGAGGCTGGTTGACGGATGGAGCCTCCAGTGTCGGTACCAGTGGCAATCGGAGCCAATCGTGCAGCCACAGCGGCAGCAGAACCACCTGAAGAACCGCCTGGAATTTTTTCTAAATCCCATGGGTTGTGGCAGGCGCCGTAGAAACTGGATTCGTTAGAAGAACCCATCGCAAATTCGTCCATGTTGGTTTTACCCAGCATGACCAAACCGGCGTCGTTACACTTTTGTGTGACGGTGGATTCGTAAGGGGCAATAAAGTTGTCCAACATCTTTGAACCACAGCTGGTGCGTACACCTTCTGTACAAAAAATGTCTTTGTGTGCAATCGGAATACCGCTCAGGGTTCCGGCTTTTCCGTCTGCGCGAAGCTGGTCTGCGCTCTTGGCCTGAGCCAATGCCTGCTCTTCCGTAGTGGTGATAAAGGCATTGGTTTTGTCGTCCAGTGATTTGATTCGTTGCAGATAGTGAGTGGTTAGCTCAACACTGGAAAACTCTCCAGTGGCTAATCCTTGAGCTAACTCGGCAAGTGTTTTGTTATGCATGAATTATGTCCAATAAAACGAGTAAATATGTCATGTGTCCAGAGTGCCGGATGGCCTGGGGCAAAGAGTAGCGAGGAGTTGAATCACTCGATTACTTTTGGCACCAGGAAAAGCCCTTTGTCTGCACTCGGTGCGTTCTTCTGGAAATGTTCACGCTGATTGGTTTCGGTAACCTGGTCAGGTCGTAAGCGCTGTGCAGCGTCCATCGGGTTGGCCAACGGTTCTACACCGTCTGTGTCCGCTGCTTGCAGTTGGTCTACTAAATCAAGAATGCTGGATAGGTTTTCCGCATATTGATCCATTTGAGCGGGCTCAATGTTCAGGCGTGCCAGCTCAGCAATTTTTGCCACCTGATCGTGGTCAATGCTCATCACTTGCTCCTATGGATGACTGGGTCGGCTGTGGGTAAACGTCGACAGACACTGTGTGATTTTTCGAGTGTCTGAGACTGAATAGTGGCCCGAAGCCGATTTCGGTTCTGTGCTATGAGGAAACCAACAAAGGAACCTCTTGATAAATAACTTGGTATTTTAGGGGAAATTCGGCTACAAAATACATAGCTCCAAGGAATATTAATTAAAACAACAACAAAAGATGCTGTTTTAGCTTGATTATGGCTTGCTCTGGCGTTGGCTGGTTGGTACAGTTTGTGTCAGTTTTTTCTATAGATTGTGAGAGTCTTTTTCCTTTAATTTCCAGAAGCATCAAGGGATCTGCAATCCTCTCACTCTACGACATAAGAGCGTTAAGGCGAATATGAGTCTTTTTAAGAAAATCCGCGGGATGTTTTCCAGCGATCTCTCCATTGATTTAGGTACTGCAAATACACTTATTTACGTCCGTGGCCAGGGCGTAATTCTTGATGAACCTTCAGTTGTTGCTATTCGTAACCATAACGGTAAGAAGACCGTTGCGGCGGTTGGTACGGATGCCAAGCGTATGTTAGGCCGTACCCCTGAAAATATTACTGCAATTCGTCCAATGAAAGACGGGGTAATTGCTGACTTCCATGTAACTGAGCGCATGCTTCAGTTTTTTATCAATAAAGTACATGAAAACAGCATGATCAGTCCAAGCCCACGTGTCTTGGTGTGTGTCCCATGCAAAGCGACACAGGTTGAGCGTAAAGCCATTAAAGAATCTGTTCAGGGCGCTGGTGCTCGTGAGGTTTATCTGATCGACGAGCCAATGGCCGCTGCTATTGGTGCAGGTCTTCCGGTTGAGGAAGCGAACGGTTCAATGGTGGTTGATATCGGTGGTGGTACTACTGAAATCGCGATCATTTCATTGAACGGTATCGTATACGCAGACTCCGTAAAAGTTGGTGGTGACCGTTTTGATGATGCAATAGTGACTTATGTGCGTCGTAACTATGGCTCTTTGATCGGTGATTCTACGGCTGAACGCATCAAGCAGGAAATCGGTTCTGCTTTCCCTGGCGGTGTCGTTCGTGAGATCGATGTACGCGGTCGTAACCTGGCAGAGGGTGTACCTCGTAGCTTCACTTTGAACAGTGACGAAATTCTGGAAGCCTTACAGGATGCCTTGTCTCAAATTGTGCAGGCGGTGAAGAGTGCGCTTGAGCAATGCCCACCTGAATTGGCGTCTGATATTGCCGATCGTGGTATCGTATTAACGGGCGGCGGGGCTATGTTGAGAGACTTGGATAAGTTGATTACACATGAAACCGGCTTGCCGGTAATCGTTGCTGAAGATCCATTGACCTGCGTTGCACGTGGTGGCGGTATGGCTTTGGAGATGATGGATAAGCAATCTTTCTCGCTACTTGCCGGTGAGTAACACTGTTAATGTGACTCCGGTGTGGTGTTGATTTAAGCCGTTTACAGCTTGCTGTAAACGGCTTTGCTGTTTAAAACGCGGTTTAAACTGAGATGAAAATGGCGGCATGGGTTATCTGTGCAAGCTGTTGTATTTCTATGGATAGACGTATTTCATGAAGTCGATTTTTAGTTCAGGTTCTTCACTGTATTTACGCCTGCTGATTGTGGCTGTGTTGTCGGCTGCTTTGATTTTGATCGACAAAACCACGGACTGGCTGGACCCGGCCAAGCGGGTTATAGGTCTTACGACCATTCCTTTTTATCACTTGTTGGATATTCCCTACGAAACGGCAGAAGTGGTCGATGATATGTTGACCAGTCGAACCGAATTAGTGGAAATGAACAATAAGCTGCTTTCTGAAAACATTATTCTGAAAAAGAACATGCAACGAATGGCCGCGTTGACGGCTGAGAACATTCGTTTACGCGAAACCTTGGGTGCTTCAAAGCGCGTTGATATCGGGCACATGCTGACCGAAGTAGTTAGCGTAGATCCGGACCCGTTCGTACATCGTACTGTGGTCGATTTGGGGCTGAATCATGGCGTTGAAGAAGGCTGGCCGGTGATTGATGCCAAAGGTCTGATCGGACAAGTGGTCGAAGTAGGCTATCACTATTCTCGCGTGCTATTGATCACTGATAGCACTCATGCGGTTCCGGTGGAAGTTAATCGGAATGGTACGCGGGCGATTGCTGTGGGAACGGGTGATATCAATGAGTTGAAATTGATCTACGTTGCGGATACCGCCGATGTGGTTGAAGGGGATTTATTAATCACTTCAGGTTTGGGTGGGAAGTTTCCGCAAGGCTATCCGGTCGCAAGAGTCAGCTCGGTTTATCATGATCCTGGTCGACCGTATGCACTGGTAAAGGCACTGCCTGTTGCTGAATTGGATCGCAGTCGACAGTGGTTGATTTTGAAATCGCCGAAGCGTGAACCCGAAAAAGACTTTCAGAGTCGTCAGTCTCAACGGCTGCAGGCTCAGCAAGCTCAAGAAAGTCGGGCTCAGACCCAGGAAGGGGCAGCACAGTGAACGAGAACGTTCCTAAGCATTGGTATCTGCCATTTTACTTAGGCATTTTTTGTGCGCTGCTACTGGAATTATGGCCTTTGCCGGATTGGTTGGCGGTTGCCCGACCGGAATGGATGGCGCTGTTACTGATTTTTTGGGTAATGTTTTTGCCCTATAAAGTAGGCGTTGTCAGCTGTTGGTTTGCCGGTTTAATCGTCGATATCTTTAAGGGCGATTATCTGGGGCTCAATGCGATGAAATATGCAGTTATTGCCTATCTGTGCCTGACCCTGTATCAGCGGATGCGAATGTTTAATTTGTTCCAGCAATCCATGATGGTGTTTTTAATGCTGGGGCTGACCAAATTAATGAGTTATTGGTGGCAGGAGCGTGTTGGCTCTGTATCTGATGTGTTGTGGTTTTTGCTGCCGTCTTTAGTCAGTGCTTTATTGTGGCCTTCGATGTACCACATGATTCGTCGTTTAAACTTAAGATGGCATGTCCAGTAATTGTAATTGGCCTCTTCAATGAAATTAGTATTAGCGTCTCAATCTCCCCGTCGTCGTGAACTGCTTGACCAATTAGGTGTCCATTTTGAGTGTTGTCCGGCGGATATCGATGAAACCCCTGGGCCTGCTGAAAGGGCGGAAGACTATGTGGTTCGTCTGGCCATAGAAAAAGCACGTGCTGTGGCACCGCAATACCCGGATTCCTGGGTGTTGGGTTCAGACACCAGTGTGGTGATTAACGGCCAAATTTTAGGTAAGCCGGAGTCTAAAGACGACGCGACCCGAATGCTGTTGAGTTTGTCCGATGCAACGCATCAGGTATTGACTGCGATTGCGTTAGTGCAAGGAGACAACTGTTTACACCGGTTAATAACGACAGATGTTCGTTTTCGGGAAATAACGCCCGCCATGGCGGAAGCCTATTGGCAAACCGGCGAACCTTGCGACAAGGCGGGTAGCTACGGGATACAGGGCTTGGGCGGCATGCTGGTTCGCTCGATAGAAGGCAGTTACAGTGCGGTGGTTGGGTTGCCGCTGGCGGAAACTGCAGATTTACTCATGGATGTTGGAATTGAAGGGTGGTGGTCATGGCAACAGGCATAAAGAACGGTGAAATTTTAGTTAATGTGACCCCGGTGGAAACACGTGTGGCGGTTGTTGAAAATGGCATGCTGCAAGAGGTTTACATTGAACGAAGCAATACCCGAGGAATCGTGGGCAATATCTACAAGGGAAAAGTGGTTCGGGTTCTTCCGGGAATGCAGGCGGCGTTCGTTGACGTCGGATTAGAACGGGCTGCCTTTATTCATGCTGCAGATATAAATTTGCCACCCAAGTCTTCTGAGTTTGCAAAGCAAAACCCTGATCACATCAGCGCTTTATTAAATGAAGGGGAAGAGATCGTGGTTCAGGTAACTAAGGACCCGATTGGAACCAAAGGTGCGCGTTTAACGACCCGGATATCCATCCCGTCGCGGTATTTGGTGTATATGCCGGAAAACGAGCACGTCGGGATTTCCCAGCGTATTGAAGATGAAGCCGAACGGGAGCGTCTGCGCTCAATTGTTAGTGAGGCCATTGCTGAAGATGTTGAGCACGGCACTGCTAATCCGGACGGATTTATTTTACGAACGGCGGCGGACGGTGTGCCGGAAGATGACATTCTTTCTGACGTAAATTTCCTCAGACGGTTATGGAGCTACATTGGTGCTAGCATGACCAATGTAAAAGCGCCTGCGCTGATCTTTGAGGATTTGCCTCTCTACAAGCGTGCACTACGGGATCTGGTACGCCCTAATATTGAAAAGATTCGCATTGATTCCAAAGAAACGTTCCAAAAATCCCAACAGTTTTGTGAAAAATACGTACCTGAGGTGGTCGGGCAATTGGAGTATTATCCTGGTGAGCGTCCGATCTTTGACCTTTATGGCGTAGAGGACGAACTACAGCGGGCGTTAACACGTAAAGTCCAGTTAAAGTCAGGTGGTTACATCATTATTGATCAGACTGAAGCCATGACGACAATTGATGTGAACACTGGTGGGTTTGTCGGGCATCGTAATCTTGAAGAAACCATTTTCAAAACCAATTTGGAAGCCGCAACCGCAATCGGTCGTCAGCTTCGGCTGCGGAATCTGGGTGGCATTGTCATTCTCGACTTTATTGATATGGAAGACACAGAGCATCAGCGACAAGTATTGCGTATGCTCGAAAAACAACTGGAAAAAGATCACGCTAAAACCAAGATCAGTGGAGTCTCCGAGCTCGGGTTAGTGGAGCTGACCAGAAAACGGACTCGTGAAAGTTTGGGGCAGTTGCTAACGGAATCCTGCTCCTCTTGCGATGGTCGTGGTACGTTGAAAACCGCAGAAACCGTCTGTTATGAAATTTTCCGTGAAATTATTCGTGAGTCTCGCGCTTATGGCAGCACCGGATATATGGTGCTGGCGTCTCAGCCGGTAGTGGATATGCTGCTGGATGAGGAGTCGTCCAGTGTTGCAGATCTGGAAGAGTTCATTGGTACGCCGATTCAATTCCAGGTGGAACCCGGGTATTCGCAAGAACAATTTGATGTGGTGCTGTTGGGTTAATTATGGCTCTTCCCCTAACCTCGGTAATCCGTAAAGTAGAACTTTGGCTTTGGCGATTATTTTTCGTTGTGGCCATTGTTTTTATGGTGACCTGGTCATTGGCGCAAGTACTGTTGTGGGGATACAACCAATACAGCAAGGACATCGAAAACTGGCTGGAAACCCAATCGGGCTATGATTTAGCGTTTAGCCGATCTCATAATCAGATGTCGGGGTTGAATCCGCTTCTGTCCTTTTCCGATCTTAAGATAGTGAATCGCAAGACCAAAGAGCCTTTGGCGCGCGCTAAAAACCTGTTAATCGAGCTAAACACGCTCAAGTCCCTGATTTATCTTCGTCCTGTGTTCGATGAGTTTGTGATTGATTCGCTCGAAGTCACTGTTCGGCAGAATGAAGATCTTTCCTGGTCGTTGGATGGTCTGACTAAGGATGCCACAGACATTTCGGATTCTGACACCCCTGAAATTCATCGTTGGGTCGACTTGGTGTTGTATCAGGGGAACTTTGATCTGAGGGATGCGTTGGTTCACCTCTACAGTAAAGGTCAGCCCCTGGATCGAGGTGTCCGATTGGATGTCCTTGTCACGAAAAAGGGTGATGACACCCAGCTGGAAGGCGAAGTGCATGGGGAACGGAACCCGATTGATTTGGTTTTTCGTGGAAACGCGACTCACTTGCCAGGTGAACCTGATTTTAACCTGGATCTGTTCTTTGAAATAGAAGATCTGGACTCTCAGGATTGGGCCAAAAGTTTTCAGTTAACACAGGATTATCGCCTGGATCGTATTGCAGCGGCGGTGAATGTGTGGGTTAACTGGAATTATAAAGGCGTTAATTTTGTGGCCGAAACGGTCGTAGATGATGTCTCTTTTTCCAAGCTGGATGAGAGCAAACAGGTAACGCTTGAGACGGATAGTTTTTATGTCGCTGGTGAGTTTTCGGATGTTTACTGTTCGATTCAGGTTCCGTCTTCAACGCTTAAGATCAATAACGAGAATTATGAGAGTAGTCCTCATCGGGTGTTATGCGATTATCTCGGAAACTGGTGGTGGAGCACGCCGGAACTTGACCTCAACAAGGTAAACGATTTAGTGACCTGGTTACCGGATTCCTTTAAAAAACTTAAAAAGGATTTGACCGTCCTATCCCCTAAAGGTCATTTATTGTTTCCGGTAGTGTGGGTTAATTCAGACGGTGAGTTTCGTTTTGAAAGTCAGTTGAAAGACGTTGCGGCCAATGCCTGGGAAGGGGCACCAGGCCTGGATCGTTTGAACGGCCATATCGTTGTAGAAAATACGCAGGGCTATGTTGATCTGACTGCTAAATCACCAACGCTTTCGTATCCGGAGGTATTTCGTAACACTCAAACTTTTGACTCGCTGAATGGTCGGGTGGATTGGTGGTTGGATAACGACAATCTCAGGGTGTTCAGTCGGGCTTTAAGTATTAACTCATCACAGATCGATGCTCAACTGGGCTTTGCATTTGAGTGGGAATTTCCTTCGGACGAAGCCCGCTTAGGACTGGATGTCAGCATATCAAAAGCGCAACCTGGCCAGCTTCTGGAATTCTTGCCAAACGATCTTGAGCCGGATTTATTACGCTGGATGGATGAATCCTTACCCCAGGCGCGGGTAGAAAATGGCCGCTTACTGCTCACCATGAGCATGGACCCGGCGGCTCCTGTGACAGATACCGTAATGGTGCAAACCAATACCTCGGGCGATTATCTGGAATACGATAAGGCTTGGCCAGGAGTGGATAACTTTGCAGGACACTTTGAGCTTAACAACCATGGAATGAAGGCCAGTGTCTCTGGCTCTACCTTGGGGAACCCTCTTGAAAATCTGAGTGTGGAGTTCCCGAATATATGGGAACCTTCGGCAAACGATTTAATCATTCATCTCAGTTCGCATTCTGAATTACCGCGTTATTTGCGTTTTGTGGAGCAAAGCCCGCTGCAATCGACCATCGGAAAAGCATTAGAGGGCTGGACCTTGGATGGTGAGGCTCAAATACTCGGCGGTTTTCGCTTTAATCTGAAAACGAATGATATTGCGGATGTGGACTTTGACGTCTTTCCCCAGCAAGCCTTGGTCGGGATTCCGGGTTTACCTGAAGTATCCGGCGTTAAGGGAGAGATTTCCTACAGTGATAAAGATGAGTTAGTGTTGAAGCATGTTTCCGGAAATGCCTTGGGTGGTCCGGTCAGTTTATCGCTTGAAACGAAACAAGATGCTTTTCAGTTCAAAGGTCGGGGCAAAGCGGATGTTTCAGCCTTGTTAGATTGGCAGGCGTTACCGGAGACAATGGGTAATTATTTGGCTGGTCAGGTTAATTATTACTTTAATGGGGAGGTCGGAGAGCAAGGGGCTTATACAGTCAATGTTCACTCGGATCTTAAGGGCGTAACCTCAAAGCTGCCTTACCCCATGACCAAGGAAGATAAAGACAAAAGCCAGATTTTTGTGTACCAGGCTAAGTCAGACAGCACTCAGCAAGTTCACTCAGTGGATGTTGGTGCGCTTAATATTGATTATGAGCAGCAGTTGAAGACTGGAATCGAGCGCACTGTGGTGTCATTTGGTCGTTTACCTAAAGAATCCAGAGTACCTGATCAGGGGATTTTTCTGTTTGCCCGGTTATCGAAGCTGGATATCAAGGCCTGGGCTCAATTGCTCGATGACGTTAAGCCGACCTCGGAAACTTCAAGCGCTGAAGATTCCGAAAACAAGTTGTCAGTTTATGCGGATGTGATGATTCAGGATGCGACTTTGGGAGATATGTTGTTAAACGATCTTTCGATCAGTTGTTCATCTTCGTATTTGGGACACAGAGTGGCTTTACGATCGAGGCAGGCTTCCGGAACCATTCGATTACCAAGAAATGCCAGCCCTGTTGATATTGATCTTGATTATTTGATCCTGCCCAAGCCTGAATCGGAAACCTCCGGTAAGAAGTCAAATAAGCAGCCCAAAAAGACGGTCGCAGCTAATGCACCGGTGCTACGCAAACCATCGACTGCTGAAGATCCTCTGATTGATTTAGACCCGGCGATCTTGCCAGAGACCAAAATTAAGATCAGTCGATTGCAAAGGGGGACTCAGGAACTTGGTTTCTGGCGCGCAAAGTTAACGCGCATTAAGCAAGGGGTCAGGCTTGAGGTGGAAGATTCTAACCTTGCGGACATTCGTACTACAGGCTCGCTGTTTTGGACCAAGACTAATGATCGGCATTCAACGTTTCTTGATGTATCGATGGAAACCAAGCGCCTTAAAACTGTGTTCAAAAAGCTGGGTTACGAGCCGTCGCTGCAAGCCAAGTCGGTTGATCTTGGAGTCTTCACTTATTGGCAAGGGTCGCCTGCGGCGTTTGATCGCCTGACCGCACAAGGGGTCGTTGATATTCTGGTGAAGGACGGCCAGTTCTTAAATGTGTCCAACAGTGCGAGTACCTTAAAAGTGTTCGGATTGTTTAACCTGAGCTCGTTAAGTCGGCGGTTAAAACTCGATTTTAGTGATGTTTATTCTTCTGGTCTGGCATTTGATGAAATCTCTGGCCGTCTTTCAGTGAACAATGGTTTGGTTGATATTGATAAGCCGGTTCAGATCACAGGGCCGAGTGCCAATATCAATTTGGCAGGTGGTACTGACCTTGCCAAAGAAACGCTGGATATGCAGATGCGTTTGTCTGTGCCTGTGAGCGGTACTTTGCCTTTGGCTGTGGTTGTAGCTGGAGTGAACCCTTTAATTGGAGGGATTATGCTGTTGGGGCAAGGCGTTTGGGGCGGGGTAGTGGATCAGTTTACGGGTGTGAACTATCAGATTACCGGTACCTGGAGTGACCCTGTGATGGAAGCAACCACCAAGGTGGATGCTTCCATTCAATAAGTATCAAGATCGATACTTTTTAGAGTGCGGTTAGAAGGAAGGGTGTTCTTTAGAAGGGGATCGTATCCTTTAGCCATTGGAACAGCTTTTTGCTGTGGCCGCGATTCTTCTGTTCTTTCTGATCTTTTCTGGCATTTCTCACCAGTTGGCGAAGTTGCTGCGCATCGGCCTGAAACTCGTTCAGAAAGTCGGTGATGGCATCGTCTTGCTCAATAAGGCGATCTCGCCAACGCTCAACGCTGTGTAAATGGCTGATTTGCTGATCGCTTCCGGCTTTATTTTTCTCTAACGCCTGTTGTATGGATTCCGCGTCTACATCACGCATCAATTTGCCAATGTACTGCATGTGCCGACGCTTGGCTTCACGTTGTTTCAGGCGTTTGTGTTCCTGGATTGCATCCATCAAGTCCGGCGTCAGATTCAGTTTGTCCAGCATGGATTGCTTTTGTTCAATCAGCTGCTTTCCTATGTCTTGCAGCATAAGCGCTTCACGCTTTAATTGACTTTTACTGATGATTTCAAAGTCTTCATCGAACTCTTCTTCAAGCTCGGGTCTTTTTCGTGCCATGGAGATACCTTAAGGAGTTTCTATTACCTGATGTCAGGCAATGCCATAAAACGCAGTAGCTAAACCAAGAAATACAAAGTAGCCGACGACGTCTGTAATGGTGGTAAGTAGTACACTGCCAGCCAGTGCCGGATCAATATTCATTGATTTTAACAAAGATGGCAGCATGCTGCCTGAGAAAACGGCGACCACCAGATTGATGACCAGGGCACAGCCGATAATTAAGCCGATTTTGGGGTCCGAGAACCAAATGGCGGCAGCAACAGCGACGGCTCCGCCCCATAAGATACCATTTAACAAGCCAACCAAGACTTCCCGACTCAGCAGCCATCGTAAGTTATTTTGCCGAATATGACCCGTTGCAATGCCTCGAATGACCAGGGTAAGGGTTTGGCTTCCGGCAATGCCGCCCATGCTGGCGACAATAGGCATTAGAATGGCCAAGGCGACTACTTTATCCAGTGTTTGTTCAAACAGACCAATCACGGCACTGGCAATGAAGGCGGTTAATAAGTTAATGCCTAGCCAAATTGCACGACGGCGGCTGGTTTTAAATACAGGCGCAAAAATGTCATCTTCTTCATCCAGACCGGCCATACTCATCAATGAATGGTCGGCGTCTTCACGAATAACGTCAACCACGTCATCAATGGTGATACGGCCAAGCAGTCGGCCCTCTGAATCTACCACAGGGGCGGAGACCAAGTCTTCGCGTTCAAATAGCTGGGCTACGTGGTCGTCGGGGGTGTCTGCTGTGATTCTCGGGAAATCGGTTTCCATGATTTCCCGCACAGTAATAGAAGGATCAGTTACCAATAATTTGGAAATGGGCAACAGACCAATTAACTCGTCTTTTCTGTTCACCACAATCAGGGTGTCAGTGGTGGCCGGAATACTTTCGTGCCGACGAAGGTAACGCAGTACTACGTCTAAAGAAATGTCGGGACGAATGGTGACGGTATCGGTATTCATCAGGCCGCCAGCGGTGTCTTCCGGATAGGAAAGAATCGCTTCAATGCGTTGGCGGTTCTGATCGTCCATCGCATTCAGAACGTCCTGGGTGACACGTTCAGGCAGGACCTGAAGAATATCCACCACGTCATCAATGTCGATGTCTTCATCACTGGTGACGTCCGCTACTTCTTCGGCACTCATGTCACGCAGCACATCTGCAACCAGTTCATCCCCTAAGAAAGGCAGAATGGTGCTTTGTTTTTTTCGCTCCAGTAACTCCCAAAGGATTTTACGAGTATGGGGTGGCGATGATTCCAGCAAGTGGCCGAGCTCGGCACTCGACAATGTGTGATTGAGCATTCTGCTAACTTGCGACAAAGCCCCGGATTCCAAAGCCCGGTTCAGTGTTCTCATTCGGGATGAGCTGCTTGTTCTGCTCATAGCGCCTGCCATGTTAACTCTTGCTGGTTACTGTTTGTTTCTGAATTAAATCACTGCCTTGAGTCGGTCGGATTGAATCCAGTGTATCGAAGTTTGTGTTTTGATTTCAGAATCCGGTACGCACTGCCTTTCTCAAACCTGCGTTAAGTATATACCGTTAGTCTCTGAATTCCGCAGAATATATTTGTCAAACGATGTTCAATATGCGGTTTATTCGGGCTCGTCAAACCGATCAGCGATCAGTTGTTCCAGGGCGTTCAATGCTGCCTGTTCGTCCTGGCCGTCTGCCTCAATGGTCAGCTGGGTTCCACATGACGCGGCGAGCATCATTACGGCCATAATACTTTTCCCGTTGGCACTCTGTTGGTCTTTCTTAATGGTAATATTCGAAGAAAAACTGGTGGCGGTATTGACTAATTTCGCAGCAGCTCTGGCATGAAGTCCTAGTTTGTTGATCAGGGTTACTTCTATTTGCTGCATTGAAACATTCATCCTTTTGTTTTGATGACAAAGTTGATGAGAAAGAGTAGTGGTACCAAAAGATGATAATCTATTTAGTTCGATGGTGAAAATTTTTTTTAGATTTCTACGTATGATCAACAGCTTAGAGCTGGGTGTGTTTTAAATGTACCTCGGAGTACTGGTTAGAAAAGTATTGGCTGAGTTGTTCGGCAATGTAAACGGAACGATGACAACCGCCAGTACAGCCAATGGAGACTGTAATATAGGCTCTTCCTGATTTTTGATAATGTGGCGTCCAGCGTTCAATGAAGGATTTAATATCATCGAGCATTTGGTGGGTTGTATCATGAGAGTTTAAAAATTCGGCAATTTCCGCATCCCGGCCGGTAAAGTTTCTGAGCGCCGGTTCCCAATAAGGGTTGGGGAGGCAGCGGACGTCAAACATTAAATCGCTGTCGGTAGGTACACCATATTTAAATCCGAACGATTGAATCAGTAAAGAAACTTCACTTTGCTTGTGGGTGGCTATGCGGTTACGCATCAAGCTGCGTAAATCGTGCACCGACATCGTTGAAGTGTCTACCACCAAATCGGCGTTATTGAGCAAAGGCGCGAGAATGTTTCGTTCGAGTTTTATGGCGTCCCGTAGGGAACGCTGGTCTGAACTTAACGGATGTTTTCTGCGGGAAGCATTGTATCGTTTAACAATGGTGTCTTCATCACTGTCCAGAAAGATGATCTGGTGCTGAATATTTTTTTGGTTCAGTACTTCCAGTGTACTGCCAAGTCGGCCAGGGGAGCCATCGAAGTTTCGGATGTCGACGCTAATCGCAGTTTTTTCATAGTCAGGGGAGCTGGAAATAGTATCCAGCAGGTTAAGTAGTAAGGGCTCGGGCAGGTTATCAATGCAGTAATAACCACAGTCTTCAAGGGCATGTAAGGCAGAACTTTTTCCGGAACCGGAACGACCACTGACAAAAATTAGTTTCATGGGGATCTCCTTACTATTCCTGTGCCTTGCTGACTTTACATAGCTTAGCTGGTTATTACCTGGAAAAGTTCCTCATTTGTGTGAGTTGCCCGCAACTTATCCCGTAATTCCGGCTGGCTAAACTTGCCTGCAATGGTTGCCAGAATATCGAGATGATCGTCGTTGGCTTCCTGAGGGACCACCAGTGCGAAAATAATGTCGACTTTCTGTCGGTCCAAGGAGTCAAAGTCGATGGGGGTTTCCAGTAACAGGAGGACTCCGATGGGTCTGTCGCAAGATGCTAAACGACAATGAGGTATGCCAATTCCATCGCCCAACCCTGTGCTTCCCAAGCGCTCCCTTTCAATGAGAGCATCGAAAATTTCATGGGCTGAAGGACCGGGGATTGATTCCGAAAGAATGGTAGACAGTTCTTCGATTGTGCGCTTTTTGCTCTGACAGGAAGCGCACCTTAAGGTGCGCTCTTTGGATAGTATGCTTGATAAATCCATCAATGCTGCTCGTCAATATTTCTCTTAACGAAGCTACATGTGTCTATGTTAAGTTGTTTACTGGGTTAACGAGCGAGAGACTTTTCTTTGTGTTTGATTAATTGACGGTCTAGTTTGTCCGTTAGCGCGTCAATTGCAGCATAAAGATCATCGTGCTCTGCGTTAGCAAACACTTCACCACCGGTTACATGTAACTTGGCTTCTGCCAATTGTCTTTGTTTTTCAATGCTTAGTGTAACTTGAACATTTGTTATCTGGTCATAGTGTCGCTCAAGTCGGTCTAATTTGGAAGTGACATAATCGCGAATATTGCTAGTAATATCGAGGTGGTGGCCACTGATGTTCACTTGCATATAGGACTCCTTAAATTTGTATGCTGTGGTCCAAAAGATTCCAGCTGTTTGAAATGCTGGAGGAGGTCTGCGCCTCCTTCACCTTTAATATAGTCCTAGCCAGCAACGAATACAATGACCTGTATCAATTCGCCTCGTGAGTTTAAAAAATCACCTTAAACCAAACGCTTACGTTCATTGGATGGTGGAATGTTCATTGCTTCACGGTATTTGGCAATGGTACGCCTTGCCACTTTAATGCCTTGCTCGCCCAGTAAGGTCGCTATTTTATTGTCGCTCAGTGGCTTCTTGGGGTTCTCAGCAGCCACCAGTTTTTTAATGATGGCCCGAATGGCGGTTGAGGAACATTCGCCGCCTGAGGACGTGCTAACGTGGCTCGAGAAGAAGTATTTGAGTTCAAAAATACCTCTTGGCGTATGTATGTATTTTTGCGTAGTTACCCGGGAAATGGTGGATTCATGCATCTCTACCGCCTCGGCAATGTCATGCAGAACCAAAGGCTTCATCGCTTCGTCCCCGTAATCCAGGAAGCCGCGCTGGTGCTCCATGATCTTGGTCGCTACTTTCAGAAGCGTTTCATTTCGGCTCTGGAGACTTTTCAGGAACCACTTGGCTTCCTGCATGTGATCCTTCAGAAAGGTGTTGTCTGCACTGGAATCGGCTCTGCGAATTAAGGAGGCGTAACTTGGGTTGATCCGAATCTTGGGAGTGATCTCCGGATTCAGATCCACTCGCCAGCGACCATTAATTTTCTGGACGATGACATCCGGAACGACGTAATCCGGCGTTTGCTGATTAATTTGCTCTCCCGGGCGAGGGTGCAATGTTTGAATCAGGCTGATAATTTCTTTTAACACATCTTCTTTGATGCGTCCTTTTCGCATAATGCCTGCAAAGTCTTTGTTGCCCAGTAATTCCAAATAGCGCAAAACGACAATTTTTGCTTCGGACAGATAGGGTGTATTTGCAGGCATCTGATTAAGCTGAACCTGAAGACATTCTTGCAGATTACGAGCGCCTGAGCCCACTGGATCAAAGCGTTGAATCAGATGTAATACCGCTTCTACTTCTTCAATTTCAACCCGGTTTTCATCGTCATCGGCAAAGTTCAATTCTTTATTCGCACTTTCACAGATGTCTTCAACCGGCGTTTGTAGATAGCCGGAATCATCAATACCATCAATGATGTTTTCTGCGATGACTTTGTCGGCATCTGTCATTGGGGTCAGATTAAGTTGCCAGTTCAGGTGATCCTGTAAGGTTTCAGTAACAGAGTTACGCGATTCAAAGTCGAAATCGTCATCGTCCGAAGGCGCAGAAGCCTGGGTTGGTGTGTGTTGGTAGATATCATCCCAGCCGGTATCTATGGTTAAGTCTTCAGGGATGTCGTTGTTCCACTCGCTGTCCGTTTCAGAGGCTTCCTGAGCCGAGGTTTTGAAGTCGTCCTGGCTGTATTCGTCCGCACTGTTTGAATCGCTGTCGAGGTTACGATCCTGATTGTCTGAACTGTTGGATGATTCTATCGGGTCTGAATCTAATGGTTTTTCGGCCATTTGATCTTCAATGGAGGGCTGGGAAGATTGTTCATAATCTTCTTCCACTTCCAGCATCGGGTTGTTTTCCAATGCTTGCTGAATTTCTTGCTGTAAGTCCAGAGTTGAAAGTTGCAGCAGCCGGATGGCTTGTTGCAACTGAGGCGTCATGGTGAGCGACTGCCCCATTTTGAGCTGAAGCGATGTTTTCATAAATTACAACGTATCCTTATGCTTTCACTCAGCATGCGCGGTTGTAAGCTATTGATGATCTATATAAAAACCGCACAAGCAAATTATTTGCCACTGGCAATGAAGTATAAACCAAAATAAGCGTGAAAGTGTTGATTTGTGTGTCTGGTTGTTCTGAAAAAATTCACAGGGTGATTATGAAGCCTTTGTGCGAATTTTTTAAATAGCAAAGTTCTCTCCCAGATAAATGTCTTTAACCTTCTGATTGTTTAAGACATCTTCACTTTGACCTTCCGCGATGATACGGCCTTCTCCAACAATGTAGGCTTTGTCACAGATGCCGAGTGTCTCGCGAACACTGTGGTCCGTAATTAACACGCCAATACCCAGGCTCTTGAGGTGGTTGATGATTCCCTGAATGTCGTTAACGGAGATGGGATCGACGCCGGCAAAAGGCTCATCAAGCAGGATGAATTTGGGGTCGGTTGCCAGGGCACGTGCAATCTCAGCCCGTCTACGCTCGCCGCCGGATAAACTCATCCCCAGAGAATCCCGGATATGGGTTATATGGAATTCCTGGAGCAAGTATTCCAACTTATCTTTCTTCTCGGCATTGGTCAGGTCGGTTCTCAGTTCGAGAATGCCGTAAATGTTTTCTGATACGGTGAGTTTTCGGAAAATGGATGCTTCTTGTGGAAGGTATCCTAATCCTACTTTGGCGCGGCCATGCATCGGGAAATGGGTAATGTCTTTTTGATCAATGGTGACTTTACCCTGATCGGCTTGAACCAGCCCGACAATCATGTAAAAACAGGTGGTTTTACCTGCGCCGTTTGGCCCCAGCAGGCCGACCACTTCACCGCTGTTTACGGTAAGAGAGACATCCTTAATGATCTGGCGTTTGTTATAACTCTTCGCGAGATGTCGGGCTTCTAAGCAACTCATTGATTCTTTATCCTGGGATGATTACTGCTTGGGCGCTTGTGTTGGGGGTGTAGGATTGGTTGGGGTGTCATTATCCGGGTTGGACTTGGTCGGCGGGATAAAAATCGCTTTAACGCGGGATTCCGAATTCGTTTGCCCTTTATTGGCGTTTAATTCCCCGGTTTTCAGTGAATAGGTGATTTTTTCACCGCTGAACGTATTGGTGTCGCGATAAATCTTGGCATTGCCTGTTACTTCTGCAAACTGCTCTGTTACTTTCAAGTCCAGGGTTTGCCCTTCAATGTGCGTTGGTTGTTCACCCTGATTTAGAATTTGCTGATACTTGGCTGGATTACCAAAGGCTTCCATACGGGTGACCTGATTGTTCTTGGTATGCAAAATGACTTTGTCTGCCGTCAATCTCGCGGTGCCCTGGATAATGATGACATTTCCCCGGTATTCCGCAACGCCTGTTTCATTATTCAGTTTGGCTTGGTCTGCTTCGAGTTCGATGGGTTTGCTGCTGTCTTCGGGCAGGGCAAACAGCGGAGACGCAGAGAGGGCCAATAGAAGTGCGGCAATGGTGGATTTAATTTTGAACGTCATGCGTTCCTCGTACGTTGGATTTCAACAAAATTTCACTGGTATTAAGGTTCGTATGAAAGCCTTTGCTTTCGATATAACTCTTGCCGGAATGAATGATGGTTAAAACATCATTTTCGGCGATATTTTGTTTTGTGTCGATTGAGAGCTCAGAGGTTCGTAACGTGATGTTTTGAGTCGGATCTATCTTCTCAATACGTACCTGATTGGTGAGTACAATAATGTCGGTATTGAGGTCGGCTTGGCCTTGCTCGGCTTCGGCATGCCATTGTTCTGTTGTATTGTCTTGTACCAGTTTTGGTTTCTCAAAGAAAGCCATGTTGGACTCTTTAAAATGGTCCATTTTTACTGCATTGAGCTGATACTGTTTTTTTCCGGTGTTGTCGTAATGAATGGCTGTTGATTGGATTAAGGTTAAATCAGGTGCATTCATGGGGTTTGAGGCCTGAGATCGAAGGATTTGATTTTCTTCCTGCATACTTAGCCAAACTATTAAAGCGACCCCGGCCAAAAAGAACGGGGCTGCTTTTAAAATTCGTCTAAGTTTGTCGGTGATCATCATGGTTCGGATCTGCCCCTAAACACTTACGCCAAATAAGCGTCATGCGCTGCAGTCAGAGTATCTTGGGCTTTCATGATTAACTCACAAAGTTCCCGCACTGCGCCTTTACCGCCTGCTCGGGTGGTACAGTGGTGTGCATGGGCTTTAACTAAATCAGCGCCGTTCGGGACGGTAACGCCAAGACCAACTCGGCGGATAACGGGTAAGTCAGGTAGGTCGTCCCCGATATGAGCAATCTGATCGAGTGATAGGTTGAGCTCGTTGGCAATGTCCTGAATGGCATTGATCTTGTCTTCTCTGCCTTGATACAAGATATCAATGCCCAGGTTTTTAGCCCGGTTTTCAACCATGGCGGACGTCCGGCCTGTAATAATGGCAATCTTTACTCCGCTGTTTTGGAGCATTTTGATGCCCTGACCGTCGAGGATGTTAAAAGCCTTGATTTCCTGGCCTTCTGAGGTGAACAGTAAAGTGCCATCGGTCATGACACCATCTACGTCACAGGACAATAGTTTGATTTTCTTGGCTCGCTCGAATACGTCTGTCATTGTGATTCTCTTTTTGATCCTGTTCTTACATGATGCCTGCTTTGAGTAAGTCGTGCATGTTTAATGCGCCTACAACCTGGTTGTTTTCGTCTGTGACGAATAAGCCATTAATGGATTTGGTTTCCATGATGTTTAGGGCTTCGGCGGCAAGAATGCCAGATTGGCAACGGACACCTGGTGCGGTCATTACTTCCTGAATGCTTGTTGCATGGAAGTCGGTTTCATTATCCAGAACTCGACGTAAGTCACCATCAGTGAAGACACCGATCAATTTCTTTTGTTCATCCACAATGGCTGTCATACCCAGCTTTTTACGGGTTACTTCGAGAAGTGCATCTTTAATGAGTGTGGTTGGGGTTACCGCTGGGATGTCGTTACCCTTGTGCATCAAGTCTTCCACTTTTAGTAGTAAGCGTCGGCCCAATGCACCGCCTGGATGAGAGAAGGCAAAATCTTCCGCCGTAAATCCTTTGGCTTCTAGGAGTGCGACAGCCAATGCATCGCCCATGGCCAAGGTGGCTGTGGTACTGGCGGTAGGTGCAAGCCCCAGAGGACAGGCTTCTTCTTTTACTGAAATATCCAGATTCACTACAGCCGCTTTGGCCATGGCGGATTGGGGATTTCCAGTGATGCTGATCATAGGGGTTTGCATACGTTTGATCAGTGGAAGAATGGTGACGACTTCGCTGGTGTTTCCTGAATTTGAAATGGCAATCACCACATCATTCGGGGTAATCATGCCTAAATCGCCGTGGCTCGCTTCACCTGGATGGACAAAAAAGGAAGGAGTGCCTGTGCTGGCCAGCGTCGCAGCCATCTTTTTACCTATGTGACCAGACTTGCCCATGCCGGTAACGACGACCCGGCCGGTGCAGTTGATCAAGAGTTCGCAGGCCGTAACAAAGTCTGTGCCTAAACGATCTTTCAGGTTAGTGACGGCATCGGCTTCAATGGTCAAAGTACGTTGGGCTGACGCAATGTAATCAAAATCAGTCATAGGGTGTCCTAACATCAACACTTGGCGGTTAAATTAAATTAGCTGGCAGTACTGCTAAGGTACAGTTGGATCATATAAGCAGTGTAAGCGCCTAAGAACAGCACACCGTGCCATCGTGTAAGTTTACCACTTTCTTGCGGTTGTGCGTTCTGGGCAGGAGCGAGTGCCGCTTTGCTCTTAATGAACATGAAAATGGATAGGGCCAGGGTTAGTCCCAACATGACAAAGTAGTCGCGTGAGAAACCTAGCGGATCAATGGTGGTTGTAACGATAAGGCCTGGTACAGACAACACGGTCATCAGGTTAAACAGGTTCGAGCCAATCACATTACCGATGGCCAGATCATGGTGTCCTTTCAAAGCGCTGGCAATGGATGCGGCTAATTCAGGTAAGCTGGTACCTATGGCGACAATGGTTAGTCCGATTACCAGTTCGCTGACACCCATTTCTCTGGCGATGCCGGATGCGCCCCATACCAGAATATGGGCACTACCAATCAATACAGTCAGGCTGATTGCAAGCAAAAGCCAGGCTTTACCTGGGGATATATCCGGCAGATCAGCAACTTCTTCCGCGAGCTCATCTTCAGCCGCATCGTGTTCGCCGCCTTCGTGAGAGGCATTTGAAAACTTATGGAAAATAAACAGGGTTATTGGCAAAAGTGCCAATAAAATAAGGCCGTCCAATGTGTCCAGAATCAGGTCGGCCATCAAGAAACCGGTGACACCGGTAACTAATAGCAAAAGAGGGATTTCACGTTTAATAAGACCAGAGCGAATAGGCAAGGCGCAGACCAAAGCGGTAACGCCGAGCACCAGGCCGATGTTAGCAATGTTTGAACCGATTGCATTACCTACTGCAATTCCGGGGGCTTCATTAATGGCAGAATTGATCGCTACCATAATTTCAGGCGCGGATGTTCCGAAACTTACTACCGTCAGACCGATCATTAAGGTCGACATGCCAAGCGCTTTGGCGACAGAAGCTGCAGAATTTACAAATTGATCTGAACTCCAGACCAGTGCAATGAGTCCTAGAATAATAGCGAGGATGTGGTAGAGAAGCATGATTTTAGACGTTCCTGAGTCACCGCGACGTGAAAATTTATGAATCTATCGGTTGGCGCTGATTGTATAGATTAAAAAAAAATTAAGCGAACTTTTAGACCCTTAAGGGCGCTAAAGGTTTAGTTTGTTAATCTGGTTGCTAGAGTTATTCATAGATACCTAGATAGGTGGTACAATGGTGCGCTTTTTTGGGTAGGGAAGACTCGTTGGGCAACCTGGCTGTCTTTTGAAAGTGCCTCGGAGAGCCCTGTGGCGTAGAATGGAGAAAAATAATGCGGTCTACACAGATGGTAAATTCTATTCGTTGTTTGTTAATTGCGGTATCGGCCTGTCTTTCGTTGGAGCTGAGTGCCCAAACGGCAGAGGCTTCGGTCACAAAACCGGAAACTGCGAAAAGTGACTTGGCGAAAGTTGAGGTAGATAACGGCGTCGTCGAGATTGATAAGTTCTCAGGTCCGGAGCTAGCGGTTTGGAATACCACTCAAACCTTGTTAAGCATTATTGACGAAGAACGCGCCAGTTTTGGTGAAAACCCAAATAAGTTTTATAACCGTGTTGCCACTGCTCTCGAGCCTGTTGTCGGTTTCAGACGTATTGCAGCTATGGTAATGGGGTCGTACTACAAGCAGGCAACCAAAGAACAACGAGCGAAGTTCTCTCAATTATTTGAGCGCAGCCTGGTAGAAACCTATTCAGGTGGTTTGATTGAATACGATGGTTACACCATTGATATTTTGCCGGGTGAGCCAGTGCCTGAAGGTAAGCGTACATCGGTAGTGAATGTGGTCATTACTACATCCAGCGGGACTCAGGTGCCGTTAAAGTACAGCATGTATAAGACCAAAAAGGGCGAATGGAAAGTGCAGAATGTCACAGTGGCAGGCATCAATGTAGGCTTGCTTTATCGTCAGCAGTTTGCCCGTAAAGTCGCTGAAGCTAATGGAGACATCGGCACGGTTGTGAGCCAATGGTCTTCGAAACTGGATGTTGAAGTAGAGGACGGTCAGGTTAAAACACCTGAAGGCATTCTTCAAAGTGATAATGATTCAGACGCTTCAGGTGCAGCGGATGAATGATAAATATGAATAAGGCGTTTCAAAACGCATGACATGAACAGCTGAGTGATTCTCTTAGTAGGTCACTCATAAACGATTATTGAACCCGGTTTCTGATGTCACTGGGTTTTGTTGTTATAACGATTGATTACATTGAGGTTGAGATGGACGTAGAAGACGTAAAAGCGTTATTGGCTGCTGAATTTCCTGATGCAGAAGTGGATGCGTCGACAGATGGTTACCATTACCAAGTTACTGTTATTACCGATGCGTTTGAAGGATTGAATGCCGTTAAACGTCAACAGGCAGTATACAAGGCGTTGAATGCTCAAATTCAGGACGGAACCATTCATGCAGTTCAAATCAAAGCATTGACGCCTTCTGAAGCTTAATTAACCAGAGTTCCTAATTAAGATAGATAGCGTAATCAGTTGTTGCTAACTCGATGTATTAATAAATTTCGGTGAAAAAATAGATGGATAAATTAGTCATTCGCGGTGGAAAGCCTCTATCAGGTGAAATTCGCGCGTCTGGTGCTAAAAACTCGGCACTACCAATTATTTCAGCTGCGCTGCTTTCCAGCGAGAATGTCATTATTCGCAACCTGCCTCATTTGCAGGACATTACCACCATGCTGAATCTTCTTGGCACCATGGGAGTTGAACCTGTGGTTAATGAGGATCTAAGCATTGAGCTGGACAGCAATCAGATCAAGTCTGTAGTGGCACCATACGAATTAGTAAAAACCATGCGGGCCTCGATTTTGGTATTAGGCCCCTTGGTTGCTAAGAATGGCTACGCTGAGGTATCGCTTCCTGGCGGTTGCGCCATCGGCAGTCGTCCGGTGGATCTTCATATTCGTGGCCTTGAGGCCATGGGTGCTGAAGTGGTCGTTGAAGATGGTTACATCAAGGCGAAAACCGACGGCCGTTTGAAAGGGGCAAATGTGTTCTTTGATACCGTTACTGTAACAGGGACGGAGAACATTATGATGGCGGCTACTTTGGCAGATGGCGTAACCACCATTGAAAACGCAGCCCGCGAACCTGAAGTTGTGGATTTGGCTGAATGTCTGATTGCCATGGGGGCTCAAATTGAAGGCCACGGTACGGATCTGATTCGTGTTACCGGTGTTGAAAAGCTGCATGGTTGTGATTATTCGGTGGTACCAGATCGGATTGAAACCGGCACCTATTTGGTGGCCGCAGCAGCAACCGGTGGTAAGGTGAAGGTAAAAGATACCCGTCCGGATATTCTGGATGCCGTGCTGGTTAAGCTGGAAGAAGCTGGAGCTAAAGTTGAAACGGGTAAAGACTGGATTTCTCTGGATATGGAAGGTCGTCGACCTAAAGCCGTGTCTTTGAAAACCGCACCTTATCCGGCTTTCCCAACGGACATGCAAGCACAGTTTGTTGCAATGAACGCTATCGCCGAAGGTACAGGCACCGTTGTTGAAACCATCTTCGAAAACCGCTTTATGCACGTTCAGGAAATGACCCGTATGGGCGCTGACATTACCGTTGAAGGTAATACTGCTGTGATTAAAGGTTTACCTGAATTGCACGCGGCTCCTGTTATGGCCACGGACTTACGTGCCTCAGCAAGTTTGGTGATTGCCGGTTTGGTTGCACAGGGTGAAACGGTCATCGATCGTATTTATCATATCGATCGTGGTTACGAATGTATCGAAGAGAAATTGCAGCTGTTGGGCGCAAATATTACTCGTTTACCAGAATAGGATTGGATTGATCGCTAATGGATCAGACGCTAACGATTGCCCTCTCTAAAGGGCGCATATTGAAAGATACCTTGCCGTTATTGAAAGCTGCAGGGATCGAGCCGGCCGAAGATATTTTCAAAAGCCGTAAATTAATTTTTGAAACGAATATTCCCGGTGTAAATCTGGTGATTATTCGTGCCACTGATGTTCCTGCGTATGTGGAATTAGGTGCGGCAGATCTAGGGGTCTCCGGTAAAGACGTGTTGATGGAGCATGGCGGAGACGGCATGTACGAATTGCTGGATCTGGACATTGCCCGCTGCAAACTGATGACGGCAGGGACTGATCCGGTCGAGCCAGTTGGCCGTCTTCGGGTAGCCACCAAGTTCGTAAACGTCACTAAGCGTTATTATGCTGAACAAGGTCGTCAGGTCGACATCATCAAGTTGTATGGTGCGATGGAATTGGCTCCGATCATGGGATTGGCAGACCGCATTGTTGATATTGTGGATACCGGAAACACATTACGTGCAAACGGTTTGCAGCCATTGGAAGAGATTGCTTATATCAGTAGTCGCTTGGTTGCCGGTAAATCTGCCTATAAGAACAAGCATCATATGATTCAACCCATTATTGAAAAGTTGAATAAGGCCGTAGCTGCGGCAAAAGAAACCGAAATGGCATAAGTAAACGATCTCTTGAGAGACGGGATTAAAAGGTAAAGAAACGCATATGATTAACATTAAACGTTTAGCAAGTAGCGACAGTGATTTTGATACTCAATTGGCTCAATTGACTGCATGGGAAGGTGTTTCTGATGCGGACGTGAATCAGCGAGTTCATGACATTGTTCATGCGGTGCGTTCGAATGGTGATCAGGCGTTGATTGAATTTACCAATCGGTTTGACCGACTTCAGTTGAACAGCTCTGATGAGTTGGAGTTCACCAAAGATGAGCTGAATACGGCTTTGGAAGGTCTTCCGGCGAAAGAGCGTGAGGCGCTTGAAAAAGCAGCTGAACGGGTACGCGCCTATCATGAAAAGCAATTACAGACCTCATGGAATTACACCGAAGCTGACGGGACTGTGCTGGGCCAAAAAGTGACTCCGATGGATCGCGTGGGCTTGTATGTTCCGGGCGGAAAAGCGTCTTATCCGTCTTCGGTATTGATGAATGCCATGCCTGCGAAAGTAGCTGGTGTTGAAGAGTTGATCATGGTGGTTCCTACGCCGGACGGAGAGGTAAATCCCTTGGTGTTGGCGGCAGCAGCTGTAGCGGGTGTTGACCGTGTTTTCCGTTTGGGTGGTGCTCAAGCGATAGCCGCATTGGCGTATGGTACGGAATCTGTACCGCGCGTCGATAAAATTGTGGGGCCTGGCAACATTTATGTAGCAACCGCCAAACGCATGGTATTTGGCGCGGTAGGTATCGACATGATTGCGGGGCCGTCTGAAATTTTGGTGGTTTGCGACGGTGAAACCGATCCGGATTGGATTGCTATGGATTTGTTCTCCCAGGCGGAACACGATGAGGATGCCCAATCCATTTTGATTGCAACCAGCGAAGATTATCTGTCTCAGGTTCAGGCGTCGATTGAAAAATTATTACCAACGATGGAACGACAGCAAATCATACGTACTTCGCTGGAAGAGCGTGGTGCTTTTGTTCTGGTCAGTGATTTGGATGATGCCTGTGAGGTTGTAAATAAGATTGCGCCGGAACACTTGGAGTTGTCCGTAGAAGATCCGGAAGCCTTGTTGCCTAAGATTCGTCACGCAGGGGCCATCTTTATGGGGCGTTATACTGCAGAAGCTTTAGGTGATTACTGTGCCGGGCCAAACCACGTGTTGCCAACCTCAGGTACAGCACGCTTCTCTTCGCCTCTTGGAGTTTATGACTTCCAGAAGAAGTCGTCCATTATTCATTTCTCAGCTGATGGTGCATCTGAGATGGGCAAGGTGGCATCTGTTTTAGCTCGGGGTGAAAGTCTGACAGCTCACGCTCGTTCTGCGGAATACCGCATTAAAGACTAACGATTTAGTTTGCAGATCGTGCAAGGAAAAGGCTTCTTAATTGAAGCCTTTTTTGTGTTTGTAAGATATAGAAAGTAGGTATTTAAAGAAGTTAGTGCTTCGTGAGGTTCGGATGTTCAGACGCAGTAACTGTGGTCTTGAGTTGATTGGTCATTCGGGTGAGCTCAATCTCCACCTGATCGTCTGGGCGAACCATAGCAACTTGCCGGCTGGCCGATCTAAAGCTGGCAATGGGCACACCGTTAATCTTGGTGATAATGTCGCCCGGTAGTAAGCCAGCAATATGAGCCGGGCTTTCTTTGAAGATCTTGGTGATCAGGATGCCAGAGTGATACGGGATATCGAAGCGAGCAGCTAACGCCGGGCTAAGATCGATGGTCTCGACGCCTAACCAGCCTCGATTAACGCGGCCGTATTCGATCAGGTCAGACATGACCAGCAGAGCGACTTCTACCGGAATGGCAAAGCCGATGCCTTGGGCTTCCCCGCCTTTGTTAAAGACAGCAGTGTTAATGCCGATCAGCTCACCTTGGGCATTAATGAGTGCGCCGCCAGAATTGCCTGGGTTAATGGCTGCATCCGTTTGAATGAAGTTTTCATACGTAGTGATGCCTAGATTGCTGCGGCCAAGAGCACTAATAATGCCAATGGAAACCGACTGGTTAAAGCCGAACGGATTACCAATGGCGAGCACGATATCGCCCACACGAAGTGCATTGTCAGATAACGGTAACGGGATTTTAGGCAGCTCGGTCAGGTCGACTTTTAATACGGCAAGATCCGTGGCTGGGTCAGTACCAATAATGGTGGCTGGTGATTTTCGGCCATCGCTTAACGCCACAGCGATTTGTTCGGCTCCTTGAATCACATGGCGATTGGTGAGTATGTAACCCTCTTCACCAATAAACACGCCGGAACCCAAGCTGTTCTGCATCTTTTGTTGCTGTTGAGGCAAAGTGAATCGACCGAGAAACTGTCGGAATTTTGGATCGGACAACAGCGGATGTGTGTTCTGAGTGACGGTTCTGCTGGCATAGATATTCACAACAGCTGGGGAAGCCGCTTCTACGGCATCAGCATAAGAGGCGGTTGCGAATGATGGCGCTGGCGTTTTTTGTTCAGTGTCAGTGATGTTTGAATCTTGAGTGGAGGTCGTGCGCTGTTGCGTCTGATCGGGCTTAGTGCTGGCAGACAGGGCGTCAGGCAACCGTCCCTGCTGTGTGACCAGTAAGATGATTAAGCCAAGGCAGGCGCCTATCAATGCAGGTACCAAGATTCGATTGAGCATAAGTCTGTCTTATCGTTAGAGTCAGGCGAACAATTTTTGCATTTTACTATCGCCAGCGCCTAATTGATAATGAAGAATCGTTAATTCACTGAAAAGACTATTGTTTATTGGGGTGTTTGTGAAACCTACCCCAGAAAGGCCATTTGATCATAACCCTTGAAAGCCAGGTGCTTGAGAGAATCAAGTACTTGAAACAAAAGAGAGAGTAGTAAGACATGTCGACCGTTTCTCGAAATGAACTGATGAAATACTTAAATACCTTACTAACGCCAGAGGCGTTTAAGGATTATTGTGAAAACGGTTTACAAGTGGAAGGAACGGATCAAATTCGGACCTTGGTATCTGGCGTAACTGCCTGTCAGGCGTTGCTGGATGAGGCGGTGGCCAGAAATGCCGATGCGGTATTGGTGCATCATGGCTACTTCTGGAAAGGAGAGCCGCAAAGCCTGGTTGGAATGAAAGGCAAGCGTATCCGTACCTTAATCAAGAATGATATGAACTTGATTGCCTATCACTTACCGCTGGATGCGCACCCTGAGCTTGGAAACAATGCGCAGCTGGCAAAACTGTTGGGCTTGAATGTTATTGATGGGTTGGAAGTGGGTAATCCGAACAGCATAGGTTTGGTGGGGGCGTTATCCAAGCCCATGACTGCCCAGAAGTTTTCAGAACGACTCTCCCAGGTGTTGGGTCGGGAGCCGCTTCATATCGGTGAGCAGGAAACCACTATTTCGAAAGTCGCCTGGTGTACCGGCGCGGCGCATTCGTACATTTATAAAGCCATTGATGCAGGTGTGGATGCTTTTATTACCGGCGAAATCTCTGAGCCAACTGTGCATGTGGCGAGGGAAGAAGGCATTCACTTCTATTCAGCCGGACATCATGCGACGGAGCGGTATGGTGCAAAAGCACTGGGCGAACACTTGGCTGAGAAATTCGGCCTGGATCATCATTTTGTGGATATCGACAATCCGGTATAAGTGGTTGAATTCAGAGAGCTCTTGATAGTGAAGGTGGCAAGTGCGAATTATCGGCACTTGCCGTTTTGATTATATTTTTTGTAATCGATTTTTATTAAGAGTCGATTGGCGTGTCACGTTTTTTCTGCAAACCAAAATCTTCTGCCAGTGTGCCACCCGTTTCGCCCTTATCAGAAGTGTGTGCGTAATCTTTAGGCATTTCATAGCTTACCGATTCTTCCTTATCAGCGCCTTCTTCTAATTCAACGGGCTCTGTTTTTTCCTGAAGTTCTGCCAACTTTAATTGATCAGCAATCAAATCGTTGTTGCATAAGTCTTGCGAGCTTTTAGAAAGGTGATCGTACACTTTCTTATATTGCTTGGTCAGATCTGCAAAAAGTTCTGCGGTTTCAGTGAAGTGCTCACTGACTTTATTTTGATAGTCCGCCTGGTGTTGTTCGGTTTCGTTGAGCTGTTTTTCCAGTTGGCGTGTTTTTTGACCGGAGGGTTGAAGCCAGTATGTGAGAAGTGCGCCGACAGCGGAACCAAGAATAAAGACGATGCCGTGAGATAACCAGTCGATTGAAATGCTTTCCATAGATGTTTCTCTTGGGTTGTTCAAAGGGATAAATAAGCCTTTCAAGGAAAAGCAACCATTAGATTGCCTTGCGCACAAAAGATTCGCAACCACTTTTATCTTGCGGGCTTGCGGTTTGGTTGAACATTCAAGTCGAGAGAGGTAAAGTGCGCTACCTCGGATTGATTACCAGATAAACAGTGCTGTTGAAGACCTATGACTACTCCGCTAGAGCTCTACCAGAAAGACTTGGAACGTGATGACTTTTCTTACGATGCCGCCCAGGAAATGGCTGTAAAGCATTTACAACGGCTGTACGAAGACTTGGTTGCTGAATACGAGAAGGCAAAGTCCCGCCGCAAGATGGTTTCTTTCGGCAAGGTGATAAAGCGTAAGAAAAAGAAAGAGCCGCTTCAGGGGATATATTTTTGGGGGGGCGTGGGACGTGGTAAAACCTATTTGGTAGATACCTTTTATGATGCGCTGCCATTCGAGCGTAAAATCAGAACGCACTTTCACCGTTTCATGCAGCGCGTTCATCAGGAATTGACAGACCTGAAAGGCGAGAAAAACCCGCTTGAGATTGTGGCAGATCGTATTGCCAAAGAAGGTGTGGTGATCTGTTTTGATGAATTTTTTGTATCGGACATCGGCGATGCGATGATTCTAGGGTCTTTACTGGGGATGTTGTTTGACCGTGGTGTGACCTTGGTGGCTACATCGAACATCGTACCGGACGGCTTGTATAAAGACGGTCTACAGCGCGATCGTTTCTTGCCCGCCATTAAATTGTTGAACCAATACACCGATGTAGTGAACGTCGACAGTGGTGTGGATTACCGTTTAAGAGCGCTGGAACAGGCTGAGTTGTACCATTGCCCGCTGGATGACGGAGCAGAGAAAAGCTTGCAAAAGAGCTTTGACAGCCTGATTCCCGATGCTCAGCACATTGAACAGGATGTGGATGTGGAGGTGTTAGGCCGAAACATCCGAGCCAAAGCAATCTGTGATGACATTGCCTGGTTTGAATTTGATGCCTTGTGTAATGGCCCTAGATCCCAGAATGATTACATCGAGATTGGTCGACTCTACCATGCAGTCTTGGTCAGTAATGTTCCTGAATTGGGTGCAAAGACCGACGATTTGGCGCGCCGTTTTATCAATATGGTCGATGAATTCTATGATCGCGGAGTGAAATTAATCATGTCCGGCGAAAACCCGATTCCGGATATCTACACCACAGGTAAGCTGGAGTTTGAATTCCAAAGAACCACAAGTCGCTTGTTGGAAATGCAGTCTCACGATTATTTGGCGCGCGAACATAAGGCGTAATGGAACTTTTTCTAAGTTTTTGACACTAACCATAGCCGCAGTACCTGAACTTTGAAGAGCGAACTTCAAGCCATCATGCTGCGGCTTTTTCGTGCTTGATTAACGAATAAATCATATAAACGTTTAAAAGGTAGAGTTGGATATGGGTAAACGATTGCTTGCTGTGGCCATGGCCCTGGGGATGACAACCGCGATGGTAGGTTGTGGAAATGATCAGAATGAGGCCGCTACTGCAGCGAAAGAGCCAACCGTTAATAACGAACCCATTATGATGATGGCGTCAGGCCAACTTCAGGAAGGTAAACATTTTTTCCAATATGAAAATATTTTGGCGGCTGAAGACGGTGCGCTAGCAACCGCAGATGTGGTGGAGTTCTTCAGTTATGGTTGCCACCATTGTCAGGAGTTTGCCCCGGAACTTGAACAGTGGCTGGAAAAGAACCCGTCTAAAACAGCTTCTTATGTTCCTGTTGTATGGAACCAGACTACCGGGCTTTATGCGCGTGTTTACTATGCCATCGAACCCTTAGCCAACTTTGATGAAATCCATCATGACTTGTTCAAATTGTTTGCGACCTTTGGTCACGAAAAGAGCCTCGGTGAACAAATGGATAAAATTTATGCTCTGCTTCAAGAGAAAGGGGTAAATGTTGAAGAGGTTAAGCAGCGACTGGAAAGTAAGGCGCTGGAAGACAAACTTCGCAGATCCATTGAGTTGTCCAAACATTATGAAATCACCGGTACGCCGACCTTGATCATTGAAGGCGCCAAGCGTGTGAATAATCAGGTGTTAAACTCTAAAGATGAATTCTTCACTTACGTGGAAAAGCTGATCGAAATGTAGCTCGTTCACTAATACTTTCGGTTTTCAAAGCCCTGGCATGTATCAAGTGCTAGGGAACCTCTCAACAAGTCCGCTCTAGCTCAGCGGGCGCTAGAGAAACGTTAGAACAAGGCGAGCTTCGTAGAGAATGTCAAGACCTTTTCAAGAAGTTCAACACATAACGTGGTTACCAGTTCTAACGTTTTTAAAGCCCCGCCCTTCGGGGCCTTAAGAGAAATGTCTTTTTTTTGTTGCGGCTTTTTGACGTAACCCGTTATGCCTTCAAAACCGCGCCTCAAATA
>JBFHTA010000002.1:0-47564 GCA_041590855.1 Pseudomonadales bacterium | reverse complement strand
GTCGTACAGGTAGCGGAACCAACGAGAACCGCACCTTTAACTACATAAACTTTGGTGATCTTTCGAATACTCACAGCTTCTTGTTCAGTGAAACCATTGGTCCGGATGATGCACTACAGACGCGTTCGTCCACCACGACTTTTGATGACTGCGAAAATCTGGGCTCGTATTCCGGTGTCTCTGGTGGCGGTGTAGGTCGACTTTATAATTGTAATACGCCGGCGGCAGGTAGCGATGACGAGTATTGTTTGAATCAGGGCTTGTATCACGACTTGGCGGCTAATCCGATTATTGGTTCTCGAATTATCAGACAAGATGACGGTAATGGCGGCGTTGAAATTGTGGTTGCTGAAGAAAATTACCAGTCTTGTTCTCAAGGTGAAGATTGGGAAATTCGCTACACCGACGGAACTATTCAGGTGTTGCCTGTCGATCTCAGCGTATTCGGTGTTCCATCGAACTAGCTTGATATGACATAATTTCACCACAAAGCAGACAAGGCTTATGCCAAGTCTGCTTTTTTGTGTATAACCTATGTGTTCTAATCCGGGCGTTTTTGATCCTTCATGTACAACGAATACTTTGGCTTAACTGACCGACCTTTCTCGATTGCCCCTGACCCGCGATATTTGTATATGAGTGAGCAGCACCGCGAAGCGCTTGCCCACTTAATGTACGGTGTGCAGCAGGAAGGTGGGTTTATTCTTTTGACTGGTGAAGTCGGGACGGGTAAAACCACGGTGTGTCGTTGCTTTCTTAAGCAGCTGGATGACTCTATTGATGTCGCTTACATTGTAAATCCAAAGCAAACCTCGCTGGAACTTCTCGAGTCCATGTGTGATGACTTGAGTATCCCGCGAGTTCAAGACGATTGCTCGATAAAATCCCTGACGGATGTGATTACTCATCGCTTACTGACTAATCATGCCAAGGGTAAGAGCACGGTTTTGTTGATCGATGAGGCTCAGAACTTGTCCGTTGAAGTTCTTGAGCAGCTTAGATTGTTAACTAATCTGGAAACCGATCAAAAGAAGCTGTTACAGATTATTTTGTTAGGCCAGCCGGAATTGTTGGATATTTTGGCGAAGCCTGAACTTCGACAGTTGTCTCAGCGAGTAACTGCGCGTTTCCATATGGGGCAATTATCCCGCAAGGATATTATTCCTTATGTGCAGCATCGACTGGCTGTGGCTGGTTGTCGTATGGCACTGTTTCCTCAGAGTACTGCCAGAATCATTGAAAAAGCCAGTGGTGGTGTACCAAGACTGATAAATCTGATTTGTGATCGGGCTTTACTAGGTGTTTACAGTAGCAATGGTACGACAGTAACCACTAAAACTTTAAAGCAGGCTGCTAAAGAAGTATTGGGTGAGCAGCGAAGTGCTGACCCCGGTTTTGGCGCCAATAAACGCTTTTGGTTGGTTGGGTCGATCGTGTTAGCTGTGCAGTTTGTGGTTGTTCTTGGCTGGTTGTTGAGTGCTTCGCCAAAAGGCAGTCCAGAACATGAGAACCCTGAACAAGAGCGTACAGCACTGACAGAGACATCTGATTCGACTCTTCAAGTTCAAAATTCAGAAGTCAGGGACGATACGCTTGCAAATCCGCCTTTGTCATCGTTATTTAATTCGAATGCCATGAGCCAGCTGAGCCGATCTTGGGGCTTGGATATGCAAGCAAGCAGCCCTGAACACTTGTGTACACAACTTGAGCAAACGCGTTTAGCGTGTGAGTCTCAAAATGTTAGTTGGTCAAAGTTTCTAACGCTTAATCGACCTGTTGTGGCGAAGGCCCTGTATCAGGGGAAAGTACGTTCACTCGTTGTTGACAAACTTGCTGAGGAGAATGGTACTGTTCGATTGAGAGTGTTGGATAAGAACAACACCCATCAGTGGCTTGATCAGTCGTTGTTTGAACAAATTTGGACCGGGCAAATAGAGTATTTGTGGTTGCAACCTGAACCGGAAATGCCATTGCTTAAACCGGGTGATGTACATAAGTACATTCATAGTGTCCGACAGCTCTTTACAGGCATCGAGGGAGAGCCCATCTATGATGAAGCCTTGTCTTTGATGGTGCGAGACTTTCAATCGGATATGGGTGTGTTAAGTGATGGGGTCATTGGCCCTGAAACCATTATGTTGATTAATTCAGTAAGTGGTAAAGCACCAGTTTTACGACCATCGCCGAAAAGTTCTCTGGTAAGAGAAAGCGATTCGGCGTTCCAGGAGGGCGATCAATCGAAACCCTGGATGCAAGCAGAAATGGAACACAGAGGAGCTCAAGGCTAATGTCGTATATTTTGGATGCCTTAAGAAAGTCTGAGCAAGAGCGTCGTAATCAGGATGCAGCTACTTCATTTTCAGCAGGAATGATGAACACTCAAGCCAATGCTGGAACCCATAAAAGTCCTTGGATTTGGGTTGCTGTGGCTGTCGTGGTATCTGCCAATGTGTTGGCGCTTCTCTTGATCTTTAAAGACCAGATTTTAGGGCGTGAAGAGGTTATCGCTCCACCAGAGCTAAGTTCTTCTCAAAAAGTTCCCTCTCAAATAGCTTCCTCTCATGCGATACCTACTCAAGTGGTCTCTGCTCAAGCAGCCCATTCTCAAGCAGTCCCTTCTCAAGCAGTCCCTTCTCATGAGCAGCTTGTTGACCCGGGTCTTTCTCATCAATCGAATCTTTCTGTGCCGTCTCGGTATCAGTCGTCAGACTCAACCGGTCATGTAGGGCAGATCAGTTCTCAGGGGCTTGAAGTTAAGTCTGTACCTGCTTATCAGTCTGTTCAGAGGGAGCAATCGGCCTACAATGAACAACATGCATATAAAGAACATTCAATTTACGCAGAAAAACCCGCTTACCAAGAGGACTTGGGGTTTGATTATTCCGAAGCGGATATCATACGCCCAAGGACACAACCTGCATCTTCGAGTGATTCTTACGATATGGCTAATCCATACGATGTGACTGATTCTCGAGAGGCTGTAGAAGAAAATCGCGCTTCTCTGATGTCTCAATACCAACGAGTTCAGGAAGAGAGTCGACGCCCGCGTTATGAAGTGGTTAACGTTTCGAAATCGGGTTCTGAAGGGGTCGATGGAACGGGCAGTGTACGGGCGCAATTACTGGATGGTCTGGAAGAGCCTCAGGTAATAAAGCCAAATTCTCGGGATTCGGTACAGTCAGAAGCGGCTGTTTCGTATTCTCAGTCAGAAGCAGAATCATTACCCCGTATTCATGATTTGACGTCCCTGCAAAAAGCAAATGTTCCACCGATTAGATTTTCTGGTCATTTGTACTCCTCAAGGCCTGCTTCCCGATCCATTCGCTTAGATGGTGTTAAGTACAAAGAGGGTGATCGTATTACGCGTGATTTGAGTCTTCATTCGATCACAGAAGACGGTGTGGTCTTTGATTTAGGTGGCAGTCTCTTTTATATGTCTTCATTCGATGACTGGAATGGGATAAACTAGTGTCTAAATATACAGTGTCTTTTTAATAGTCCCTCCAAATGCTTAATAATGCGCTTAAAAGTGCCATTCAGGGCGCGTATCGCCAATTCCTGAATAAAAAAGAACTCAAACCCCGTTATGGGCAGAAGCAAATGATTGCTGTGCTGGCCCGAACTTTGGGGAATATTAAAACGGGCGATAAGGATCTTCGAATTGGTTCTGACCCTTATGTGGCCGTTGTTGAGGCAGGAACAGGTACGGGGAAAACAGTGGCCTATCTGCTGTCTGTGATCCCGATTGCCAAGTCGTACGATAAGAGAATCGTCATTTCTACAGCTACTGTAGCGTTGCAAGAACAAATCATCTTAAAGGATTTGCCGGATGTTCATAAGAATTCCGGCTTGGACTTCACTTATGCACTGGCCAAAGGCCGTCGACGCTATATGTGCCCGGCGAACTTACAACTGGCGTTGTCTCCCACTCAAAATCAGCAGAATGTTTTTTTGTTTGAGGATGAGCGGGATCAGCAAACCGATCAGGCGATTATTCCTGTATTGGATGAGTTAGCTCAGGCGTTTGAGTCGAATGAGTGGAGCGGGGATCTGGACGAATGGCCTGATGATCTTTCTGATGACGTTCGGATCAAGGTGACCACGGATCAGCACCACTGTTCCGGTCGAAAATGCCCTATGTATCATCAATGCCCATTTTTTGAAGCCCGGCAGTCACTTGAGAAATGTGATGTGATTGTGGCTAATCACGATCTGGTCTTGTCCGATTTAAGTCTGGGTGGCGGTTTTGTTCTCCCAGCACCTGAGAATACCTTGTATGTGTTCGATGAGGGCCATCATTTACCAGATAAAGCGATTAACCACTTTTCATCCCAGGCAGGCCTAAACGAGAGTCGTTTGTGGCATAAGCAGTTGGATCGAGTGTTGGGACGAATTCCTCAAACCATTGATAATTCGTCTATTGCTGAGTTGTGTAGGGTAATTCCTGTCATTCATTCTGAGTTGGCTGAATACCTGCAGCAGCAGTTCGATATGCTGGATCATTCTGAAGGCTTGCCTCGGGAAAATTTATCGGACAGTGACCATGAGAAAGCCATTGCCCGGATTCGCTTTGAATTGGGTGAAGTCCACCCATCGTTAAGAGAGCAGGCGGAACAGATTAAGCTGACCTATAACCGGTTATTGGATCAGTTTAATAAGTTGTATGACTTGGTAGATGATGTTCTTGAAGATAAAGATCGTGCGGATAAAACAGAACTAGAACAACTGCAAGCCTGGTTGTCTATGGTGACGACCGAAATTGAGCGTCGTAAATTGTTGTGGGTGCGTTATTGCGCATCGTCAGCAGAGAGTTACCTACCGGTAGCTCGATGGATTGATGTGACCGACTATAATCACCAGATTGATTATCAGATTAATACCAGCCCGATTCAGGCCAGTGAAGACTTGAATAAATACCTTTGGCAGCGATGTTTTGGCGCTGTGGTGACCTCTGCCACACTCACATCTTTAGGTACGTTTGAGCGCTTCAAAGCAAACGCCGGGTTGTTTGATAATGCAGTGACTGAACAGGTAATGAGCCCGTTCAACTGGCAAAGTGCACAATTGGTTGTTCCAAATCTCAGGTCGTTACCGAATCAGGAACAACAGCATACTGACGATATTGCTTTACGTTTACCCGAACTGACCAAAGAAGACAAAGGCAGTTTAGTGTTGTTTTCGTCGCGCCGACAGCTTCAGAATGTCATGAGTATTGTGCCCTCGAACTATCGTGAGAAGTGCTTGATTCAAGGTGAAATGAGCAAGCAAGAACTGATTAAGCGCCACAAGCAGAGGGTAGATCTGGGGTTGCCGAGTGTTCTTGTTGGCTTGGCCAGTTTGGCGGAGGGCGTGGATCTGCCTGGTGATTACTGTACACATGTGATCATTGCTCGCATTCCTTTTGCTGTACCAGATGATCCGGTAGGAAAAACACTTGCAGAGTGGCTTGAGTCCAGGAAAGTGAATCCGTTTTTTCATATTTCAGTGGCGGACGCTTCGGTCAAACTTGTTCAGGCGTGTGGTCGTTTGTTAAGAACAGAGCAGGACACAGGGCGCATTACCTTAATGGACCGACGCATTGTCACTCAACGGTATGGTCAGGCATTGATAAATAGTCTGCCCCCTTATACATTAGTGGTTGAGTAAACAGCAGGGCATACGTTTGACTTCTTCCTCTTCACAGTCGCTATCTTCTAAATCGTTTCATTCCGATTTTTATCAGTTGGGTTCGGATTTCTTTACCGAGTTGTCACCAAAAGGCATTACGAATCCGCAATTTGTATCGATCAGTTCCTCTGCAGCAGAGATGCTGTTACTGCATGAGGATCAGGTCAGAGCTCATGATTTAGATTTATTGTCAGGACGATCAGTAGCTCCCCAAAGTCATCCTTTGTCGATGATCTATTCAGGCCACCAATTTGGCGTGTATAACCCACAACTGGGAGATGGTAGGGGAATACTGTTAGGCGAAGTGACCGGCGCGAATGGTGAGCTTTATGATTTGCACTTGAAAGGCGCAGGTCAAACACCGTATTCCAGGATGGGGGATGGCAGAGCGGTTCTTCGATCGAGTATTCGGGAGTATCTGTGTTCAGAAGCCATGGCCGCGCTGAAAATTCCCACCACCCGGGCATTGTCTTTGGTGAAAGGTGAGGATCAGATTATACGGGAGCGAGTAGAGCCCTCAGCGATGGTGTGTCGTGTTGCCAGATCTCATATCCGCTTCGGTTCATTTGAATATTTTTACTACACCGGACAAAAGCAACAACTTAAGGAACTTTTGGATTATACGATTCTTAGGTATTTCCCATTGCTGACGCCGGATGACGAAGGGTATGTGGAGTTCTATCGACAGGTACTGGAGCGAACGGCGGCTATGGTTGCTAAGTGGCAAGCAGTAGGTTTCTGTCATGGCGTGATGAATACAGACAATATGTCGATATTGGGTGAAACCTTTGATTATGGCCCGTTTGGGTTTATGGAGGTCTTTAATCCTGCTCATATCTGTAATCACTCGGATCACTCGGGGCGATATGCCTTCAATCAGCAACCCAATATCAGTTACTGGAATTGCGCATGTTTAGGACAGGCATTACTGGATTTCATTCCGCAGGATACTCTGAAGGCAATCTTGGCGGACTATCCTGCCATGTTTGGAGAATTCTACTTGAAGGAGATGCGGAATAAACTGGGCTTCCAGGAAGTGGATGAAAACGATGCAGAATTAATTCAGCAGCTATTGGCAGAGCTTCATCAAAATCAACGGGACTATACCAACTTCTTTCGATCGCTTTCTGAAGTGGATTTTGCTCAAGCCATTGCAGGACAGCAATCCATGACGCCAACCTTTGATGCTTGGTTAACTCGATACCAGGAAAGATTAGAGTCAGAAAAATATTGCCCTCAGCAACGTACTGTCTTGTGCAAATCCTCCAATCCAAAATATGTGCTGAGAAATTATTTGGCGCAAGCCGCTATTGAGAAAGCAGAGCAGAATGATTTTTCAGAAGTTAATCGGTTGATGGATATTTTATCCAATCCTTTCGATGAGCAATCAGAGTTTGACGGCTATGCTCAGGATACACCAAGTTGGGGGTGCGGTTTACAGGTCAGTTGCTCCTCTTAGTTGTGAAACTGTTCGGGCAAGAAAAAGGCGATCATTGGATCGCCTTTTTTGGTTGAGCTTTGTGCGTGCAGTAATTTTTTAGTTTTGAGGTAACTGCAAGCGGATATTGATGGCATTATTCTGTGCTGGGTTAATGCTTAAAATATCCGTGTTAATACCACCCGGTGGTAATCTCGATTCAAAATCTGGCGGAAGCGGGATTTGGATGGTGCCCGTGGTTTCATCAAAGCTAACAGCCAAACTGTTAAGATCCAGCCCACTACTTGGAATGGTCGTTAGTGGTTGGTTGGTTTGAGGATTCACGAAACCGCTGTCTATAAGATGACGCAGTGTGTAATCAACGTTTGGTTCCAGTTCAAATCCATCAGGAGCACCAGGGATTTCCCGTGGCGGCAACAGTAAATCCTCTGTCGAAATGGCAGGTTGCGTACTCAGTGCCAATGAATTTTCTGTACGGGTGGAGTCCCAGGATTGATTGGCCTCTAGTCCGCTAATAACCGTTTGAGCAGCGCCTTCTTTCAACTCAGCGTCACGGTCAATCTGATCAGGGTTGGGTTCGCCAGGGCGAACTTTCACATTCACAATTTTTTTCGCTACTTTTTCGCGTGTAGCCTTGGGAATGTAAATGGTGGAATCTTTAATGTAAGCGGAGTTAAGCTCGTTGGGAGTAAGCTCAACGACTTCTGCTTGAGTGATAGCAGGGGTCAGAAGGCTTACAGAGAGAATACTGGCTGAAAGTAAGCTGCCCGTTAGTGATGTACGCTTGGCGAGCAGTTTCTTTGAAACATATTGACTGAGTTGCATAGCGGTAATCCTATTCGTCGTATCTCTTGGTACCTATCTGGTACCAAAGATGTTGACTGTCCGTTAAGGTGACGGTCCGTTTTCAGTTACAGCTCAGAAGAAAACGCAGTTTATCTGTTGACAACCAGTATACCGGAAAAATCCTGTTACTGTGGGTTATGTTTTAAAACAGTGTGTATCACTAGGTTATGCTCAAAATACACAGTAAAAAGATCGTATTCCCAAGTGGTGATGGGCGGTTGGCCAACAGGACCGGAGGAAGCGTTTGGTTCACCATAGATGGACTTCACCCGATTCATATTCATGCCGTTTGATGGTCTCGGCATGTCCATCAAATCGGCGGCTTGCTGAGAAACAGGCACCACAACTTCATCAGCATGAGCTAAAGTAGCCACCCCACCAAGTTGTACAGCAAACAGGGTTGTCAGGAAAAGTGATGTCAATTTCTTCATTGGCCTAGTCTCTGCTTTCGTCTTTCTTCTAATTGTTTGTGGAAAATACGTCGGGCAATGCGATCCCGGTCCTGTTCTTCGATGTTAACGAATTGCAGACCGTATCGGTAAATGGGCCCAAGCTCTTCATTGTCTGTTGATAGAGCACTGCATGTAATAACTTTAGCGTAGAGTTCGAAACTTAGGTAGTCTGGCATAAAAATCAGGTTTAATGCCAATAAACTGCCTTTTTCTCGTTCTGTGCTGTGGTAAAAATCCACACCGGTTTCGCTGATGGAGACTTTCTGCTCCGGAAATTTCGTGGCATCAGGGTGGGCTGAAATGATCAGTTGTGCTAATGCCTGGATTTTGGTGTTTTGAATTTTCAGGTATTTGGCCGTTGCTGCTGAGTTTGATTCGACGGCGTGTAACAATTGCCCTTCTTCGGTGTGCGCAGAAATGATTTCATTCAATAATCGAAAATGTTGAGGCAACGGAAGAGGGTGCGCTTCACCTGCATCAGGAATGCGATCAATGGCCGAAAGTCGGACAACTGCTTGATCTTTAATACGAATATATTCTCTTTGTTCAGACATCTTTGTTACCGCGATAGGATACTGCTAGATCATTCTAGGCTAACTGTAGAATTTTTATAAGGTTTTTCTTGATATTAAATGAAGGCTAGATCACACTACGGAGCTCTTTTTGCACACATTTTTTATACTCATATTTTGAGTGTCTTACATAACCGAAAGCTAGCATATGCGAACCAATATTCCTTTACTGGTGGGGTTAAGGTATACCCGTGCCAGACGGCGAAACCATTTTATTTCTTTTATCTCTTTAATTTCCATGATTGGCCTGATGCTGGGCGTTGCGGTATTAATTACTGTGCTGTCTGTGATGAATGGCTTTGATCGAGAGTTACGCTCCCGTATTTTAGGCATGGTGCCTCATGCAACCATAACTGCGCAGGGTGGTATGCAAGATTGGCAATCGGTTGCAAAACAAGTGATGCAGCACGAGGAAGTGTTGGGAGTTGCTCCTTTCATACATGCAGAAGGAATGCTGACTCATGCAGGTAACGTTAAGGGCGCGCTTGTCACCGGAATTGATCCCGAGCATGAACCCGAAGTCTCTATCGTTGCGGATCATATTGTTGAGGGTAATTTGGCGGATCTTGAGACCAGTCGTTTCGGTATCATTCTTGGGAATCTTCTGGCAGCTCAGTTAGGCGCGGTAGTTGGCGATAAAGTCACCTTGGTGTTACCGGAAGCGAGTTTATCTCCGGCGGGTGTCATGCCTCGTCTCAAACGATTCACCGTGGTTGGTGTTTTCAAAGTGGGTGCCGATCTCGATGCTTCTGCCGCTTACATCCATATTCGTGACGGAGCCAAATTATTTCGTTTAGGCGATGCGGTCCATGGTGTTCGTCTTAAACTGGATGATCTTTTTCAGGCACCTTATGTAGCCTGGCGCTTGGCGTCTGATCTACCTGGCCGATATTACGCCAGTAGTTGGTTGCGAAGCCACGGGAATTTATTCCAGGCGATCCAAATGGAAAAGAAAATGATCGGCCTGTTATTGTTGATGATCGTTGCTGTTGCTGCATTCAATATCGTTTCGACGCTGATTATTATGGTGACAGAGAAGCAGAGTGATATTGCCATTATGCGCACGATGGGGGCTTCACCCGGCACCATTATGGGCATTTTTGTGGTTCAGGGGTTTGTGATCGGTTTGGTTGGGACTATCTTGGGAACGGCACTGGGCGTGCTTTTGGCACTGACCGTCTCTGACATTGTCTCGTTTGTAGAGAATTTATTTAATGTGAAAGTTCTCGACCCGAACGTCTACTTCATCAGTTATTTACCTTCAGAGTTAAGGCTTGAGGATGTGGGGGTGATCGCTGTTGCGGCTCTGATATTAAGCCTCTTGGCAACGCTTTATCCTGCTTATCGTGCATCTAAGATTCAGCCAGCGGAGGCATTGAGATATGACTGATTTAATTCTTGAGTGTACGGATGTCTCTAAAACCTTTGTTGATGGTGATCTCAAGACATCGGTTCTTCATGATATAAACCTACAAATTACTGTGGGCGAAATGTTGGCTATTACCGGTGTGTCTGGGTCTGGTAAATCAACACTGCTGAATTTGCTGGGTGGCTTGGATCTTCCTTCTACAGGTGACGTGAAGTTGCTTGGTCAAAGTTATCAGTCGCTGTCTGAGCGCAAGAAGGGGTTGTTAAGGAATACGCATCTGGGGTTTGTGTATCAATTCCATCATCTGTTGCCGGAATTTTCAGCTGAAGAGAATGTTGCTATGCCTTTGTGGATTTCTGGTGAGCAGAAGGCTGTGGCGCTAAACAAAGCAAGGAAGTTGCTGGATCAAGTGATGTTGACTCATAGATACAGCCACAGGGCAGGGGAGTTATCAGGGGGCGAGAGGCAACGTGTGGCGATTGCACGAGCTTTGGCTGCAGACCCCAAGTGTGTTTTGATGGATGAGCCGACCGGCAACCTGGATTCTAATACCGCAGAGCACATTCACGATCTTATTAAAACTATAAATGCTGAGATGAACGTTGCGTTTGTTGTGGTGACTCATGACTTAACTCTGGCGGAACGAATGGCGAGTCGGTTGAATCTGGTTGAAGGCTCGATTGAATCTCTTCTTCAGGCGTAACCGCTTGGTTACGCCTAATTAATTCGGTTAGATAGACTTTTCGGGAGTCGTTGTCTTTAGGCGATTGGCAGCCCGTGCTTTCCACTTCTTAACAACGCGATAGCGCCAAATAATCTGAACGCCGATATAGCCGGTTATTGCCAAAATGATGCCCGTCACTGCGGAACCAAAATAGAGCGGTTTCCAAACTACAGAAAGTCCATTGGTCAGCCACTCTGCAGTGAATTCAAAACTATCTACCGGTTCTGTTCCTAATAGCCAAGCTCCAAACTTGTAAGTAGCAAAGAACATTGGGGGCATTGTAATCGGGTTGGATATCCAAACCAGTGCCAGTGAAAGCGGAACGTTGGCTGTCAGGTAAAAGGCAAGGAAGGCTGCCGGAACCATTTGGAAAGGCATCGGGATCATGCACCAGAAAAGGCCGATAAGTGCCGCTCTGGATACCGATCTGCGATTAAAGTGCCATAAGTTGGGTTCACTGATAAGACCATGCATAAATTTTAGGGAATTTATGGCCAAAATCTCTTCGCGTGAAGGGGTTTTGAATTTAAGGTCTTTTATTGCCATGGCTTATGTTCACAGAATCCGGTTAATACAAGCGTGCTGATCCATTTGCTTGCGCTTTCAGCGTTATATCATAGTTATATTCTTGCGTACTTGCATGACCATCCACTGAAGTGGTGTGCATTGGTCGTCACAGTCTGCGCGGGGTATTTTACCTTACGCAGTGTGAAAGTCATTGCCTTATTTGGTATTGCCAGTCTTTTACCTCCGATTGTTCATTTGATCACACTTGAAGATGCGCCTCACTTTCCTTATGACCGACACGTAGTGAATGTTGATCTGCTTGTGCTTGAGGACTCTCATTTACGTTCCTGGGGTGTCAGAACACTTGTTGCAGTGCGTGAGGTTACACAATGCCACGAATTAAACCAGCAAAGCTGTAGTGCGTTAGTTGGAAAGAAACTTCTTCTCAATGACCGAAGTGGCACAGTATTGCTTGATGGACAGAAGGTTAAGGGAAGCCTAGCTCTAAAACCGCCTCTGGGGTTTATTAATCCGGGAGGCTTTGACTATGAGCATTGGCTGTTTGCACAAGGCATTTATGCCAAAGGATATTTTGTTGATCCTCCTTTGATTGAGGCGTCTCACGTAAACAGAGGCTGGGCGGCGACTTTGAATCGGACATTATCTGCAAGAGGCGCTCATGGAGAGGGTGCTCATTCGGCGTTTGTCTCGGCTGAAAGAGAAAGTGCGATCTTAAAGGCTCTGCTGCTGGGGGATAGGTCGGGGATGCAGGAAAGCGATCGTCAATTGCTCGCTGAGTCAGGCTTAATTCATCTGTTTGTAATCAGTGGTCTTCATATCGGTCTGTTATTTGGTGTTGTTTTCTATCTTCTTAAGGTGCTGGTGATAGCGATCAATATGGCTTTGTCTGTGGGGTTATGGCGAGGCGGGATGACGGCCGGTGTCGACTTCTGTTCTGGTCTCGCCTTTTTGCTGGTGTGGTGGTATGTCGATCAAATAGGTTACCCAATCTCGGCTACACGAGCACTCTTGTTTCTAGCTATTTGGCTTATGGCGCGTGTTTTAAAGCGCGAGCTGTCTCTGTTGCAGGTGCTTAGTTTATCTGTTTTTCTGATTTTAAGTTGTTGGCCTTATGAAATGTTCTCTTATGGCTTTTGGATGTCGGTGTTGGCTGTGTTGGGATTGTCTCTGGCGCTGATTCGAAAGCCGCGTGTTGGTCTTGTGCCCAAAGAGTCAACCTACGGTGTTAGGTTTTCAGGTTGGTTGTCGGCGGCCCAGGTTTTGGTTAAGGCTCAACTTTTTATTTTTGTGTTGTTGTGTCCTTTATTGCTGTCGTTCGGAACTGAAACCAGTGTGTTGTCGTTTTTGTGGAATCTTATTTTTATTCCGCTTTTTGGCTTGGTTGTGATGCCTGTATTGCTTATGTCGGGCTTATTGTTCCCCGTGTTTTCGTCTGTTGCATTGGAGTTGGCTTTTTTTCTGTCTGGAATGTTAGTTGCTCTTTTAGATGCAGTTGGGTACGCCAATCAGTTCTTTCCGACGGTCTCATTTATACAGGGTACCAGTGAGTGGTGGCTGTATTATTTGGTCGCAATCATTCTGCTGTTACCGCTTAAACGATCCGTGCGGCTGGCTTCCACGATGTTGGCAGGTGTGTTGATGGTGGTAACACCTAAGCAATCAAACGATTTAGAAGTATGGTTTCTCGATGTTGGGCAGGCCTTGTCTGTAGTAATGGTTAAGGATCAGCACGCATTTATTTATGATGCCGGATTTGCTTTTGGTGACTTCAATGCCGCTGATACTGTGATTATTCCTTTTCTTAGGCAGCGGGAAATTAAAGCGGTAGATGTTTTGGCTGTGAGTCATCAGGATCTAGATCACAGTGGCGGAATGGTCCCTTTACTTGACAGTCGATGGACGCCTGAAATACTGATGCAAAATTTTGTTGAGGTTGATGGCTTTTCTGGCGAATCACGACATTGCTTTAAAGGGCAGTCTTTCCGTTGGCGGGAAGTTGAGGTGAGCGTACTGTGGCCTCCGTCCAAACAAAGTTTGGAATCGCTGAGTTCTAATGATTCATCGTGTGTGATTTTATTGGAATTTAAGCAGCAGAAAGTATTGTTGACTGGCGATATTACATCTCAAGTAGAGCAAGCCTTGCTAAGGGCATACCCTGATTTATTTGCTCAGGTAATTCAGGTGATGTCAGTCCCTCATCATGGTAGTAAAAGTTCAAGTTCCAGATCTTTTGTTGACGCTGTGCAGCCTGAATGGGCAGTCGCTTCTGCAGGGCCTTTAAATCGCTTTCGGCATCCTCATCCTGATGTGACTTTTCGTTATCAGGAAATAGGGGCGACTGTTATCAATACAGCAGAGATGGGCGCTCTTCTGTTTGAATTGGATGCGGAACGTGATTCCCGGTTTAAATTGCGCATTTTTGAACGAAAAATACCCTATTGGCGCACTCGTCGTGTTCAGGAATGATAGTTTTTGCGATCGAGTTAAAAAACCTTTATTCTCAGTCCGTTATTATATAGCCCATTGAAATTCAGGGAGATTAAAGCGTGTTTGAGCTAGTTAAAGCCGGTGGCTGGTTGATGTATCCAATCTTGGCCTGTTCTGTGATTGCCATGGGAATTATTATCGAGCGTTTTTGGGCGTTACGCGCCAGTAAAGTGGCTCCAAGAAAATTGTTAGCTCAGGTATGGGTCTGGATTCAGAACACAGAGCTTGATAAAGATAAACTTAAAGCTTTGAAACAGCAGTCAATGCTAGGCAGCGTGTTCGCCGCAGGACTGAATAATTCTTCCAAAGGTCGGGAAGTGATGAAAGAGAGCCTTGAAGAACAGGCCAGTCACGTTGCCCACGAAATGGAACGTTACCTGAATACCTTAGGAACCGTTGCGTCTATTACGCCTTTGCTGGGCTTGTTGGGTACTGTAATCGGTATGATTAAGGTCTTTAACGATATTATGCTTCAGGGGACAGGTAATGCGAATGTACTTGCCGGCGGTATCAGTGAGGCATTGATTACCACAGCAGCGGGCCTGACAGTTGCTATTCCTGCGATGATCTTCTACCGCTATTTTACGCGTAAGATTGATGAGCATCTGGTCTTCATGGAGCAGGAATCAATCAAGTTGGTTGAAGTTCTGCAAGGAAACCGCAAGGTGGACATGTCGGAAGGAGACTGATCTTGAATTTTCGAACCAAAAAAAGGGACGATGTTTCAGTAGATCTGACCCCGTTGATCGATGTGGTCTTCCTACTGTTGATCTTCTTTATGGTGTCCACGACCTTCACCAAAGAAACGCATTTAGAAATTAACTTGCCGGAGAGCTCGGCAGAGGCAACTACATCCGAGCAAGTTGAGCTTATCGAAATTGTTGTGAACTCCACTGGTGGTTATGCCATTAATGGTAAGAGTTTGATTAATAATCAGATGGATACGCTCAAGCGGGCTATCCAGAAGACGGCCAAAGGCGATACCTCATTGCCGATGGTGATTACGGCAGATGCAAGCGTAGCGCACGAATATGTAGTGCGGGCAATGGATGCTGCCGGTCAATTGGGTTTTACCAAGTTGAGTATCACAACCAAACAGGCTCAGTAGTATGAGTGCTATTGAACATGCTTGGTATTCAGGGGCGAAGTGGTTAACACTACTTCGCCCTTTCAGTTATTTGGCCCACCGATATGCTTGTCGTAAGCGAGCTAATTATTTGGCGTCCCAGCCAGTGGATGCTTATATCAGTGATAAGGGTCAACGTACTCCGATCGTTGTGATCGGGAACATCTCTGTCGGGGGCACCGGCAAGACGCCCTTTACGATTGCCTTGGCAAATTATTTATCGGCCAAAGGCAAGCGCATAGGGATTGTCAGTCGGGGGTATGGCAGTAAATTAACCGAGTTTCCATATGAAGTTCGGAAAGATTCAAAACCGGATGAATCCGGGGATGAACCCTTATTGCTGAAGCAGCGTCTGGGATGTCCGGTTGTTATTTCGCCCAATCGTCTGGAGGCGGTTGCTTATCTGGTGTCTCGCTACTCGCCGGACGTGATTTTGTCGGACGATGGTATGCAACATTATCGCATGCCTAGAACGTTAGAAATTGCCCTGATTGATGGGAATCGTGGCCTAGGCAACGGTCGTATGCTACCAGAAGGGCCTTTGCGTGAGCCGGTGGAACGTCTGTCGGATGTTGATTTTGTCGTTGTAAATAGCGCAGGTGAACAATTTCCCGAAGGCTTTGATGCAGGCTGGAAATCCTGGTTTGACTGTCATGATTTTCATTCAATGAGTATCCGCCCTGGAGACTTTTTCCGACTGGACAATGATCAAAAAGAGGTGATTACCGGCGAGCAGGTCTATGCTGTCTCGGGCATAGGTAATCCGCAACGCTTTTATCACACTTTATCTTCATTGGGCGTAAAATATCACCCAAAACCGTTTAAAGATCATCACAAGTTTGAATTGATTGATTTTGTAGATATGGCTGACAAACGAATAGTTATGACGGAAAAAGATGCCGTTAAATGTCGTGCTCTGGAGCTGGGTAATGCCGTGTATTTGTCCGTTGAAGCGGAATTCGACTCTTCCTTGTTGGATCAAATCTACAATCGTATTTTCTAATTGGAGTTAGTATGAGTTTTTCTGTTGTTATTCCTGCCAGATATGCTTCTTCCCGTTTACCTGGAAAACCACTAAAAGACATCGCAGGCAAGCCAATGATTCAGCATGTCTATGAACGAGCGCTGGAAAGTGAAGCGAAAGAAGTCATTATTGCGACAGATGATGAACGAATCCAAAAGGTGGCTGAAAGCTTTGGTGCCAAGGTGTGCATGACCAATCCGGATCACGCATCCGGAACTGACCGCCTTCAGGAGGTGGTTTCGCAGTTGAATTATTATGCAGATGATATTGTTGTGAATGTACAGGGTGATGAGCCTTTAATCCCGCCACGTGTTATTAACCAGGTAGCTCATAACTTGTCCGCAGAGCATGAAGCAAGTATTGCGACCCTATACGAGCCGATAGAGAGTATCAAGGATGTATTTAATCCGAATATTGTGCAGGTGGTGACAGATCGTAATGACTTTGCGTTGTATTTTTCTCGTGCGCCTATTCCGTATGCACGGGATGCCTTTGCTGAATCGCAAGAAGAAATGCCTGAGGGTGTTCAGTTTAAACGCCATATAGGAATTTATGCCTACAGAGTGAACTTATTAAATAATTTCGTGAAGTGGGAGGAAGCTCCGATTGAAACGACGGAATGCCTGGAGCAACTAAGGGCTCTGTGGAATGGGGCAAAAATCCATGTGGCGCTGGCGGATGAAATCCCACCGGGCGGTGTGGATACCGAAGAAGATCTTGAGCGCGTGCGCGATTATTTCAAGAATCAGGGGTAACCATGAAGGTTTTGTTTGTCTGTCTTGGAAATATCTGTCGTTCGCCAACGGCGGATGGTGTTTTCCGGAAGTTGGTTACTGAGGCGAACCTTGCTGACCAGGTAGAGGTCGACTCTGCGGGTACGGCTGCATGGCATGTGGGTAAGGCCCCTGATCCTCGCTCTCAGGAGTATGCCTGGGATCGCGGTTACGATTTATCAGGGTTGAGAGCGCGGCAAGTGTCTGTTGAAGATTTTGAGCGTTTCGATCTGTTGTTGGCTATGGATGACGAAAACTATTCGAATTTAATGGCTATGTGCCCCGAAGGGATGAGTGGCAAAGTTAAGAAACTTTTGAGCTTTGGTACCTTATCACCAAATGCGGATGTTCCTGACCCGTATTATGGAGGCGCACAAGGCTTTCAGCATGTGCTGGACTTGGTTGAAGATGCGTGCCATCAATTATTGTCTGAGATTAAGCGTGGTTTGAAATAAATTGTCCGATCTAGTCATTCAACAAAATATCGATTTAACGCACTTGAATACCTTTGGTTTAAGTGCGGTTGCCCGATATTATGCCCGACCTTCTAATGTTGCTGAATTAATTCAGGTCTTTGAGTTTATCAATGAGCACTCATTGGATTATTTGGTCTTGGGCGGGGGGAGCAATCTTTTGTTCAGGCATCCAAGGTTTGATGGGGTGATTATTCATCTGAATTTTCAAGGCATTCAGCTTATTGAGGGTGAAGATGATTTTCGAGTCTCTGTTGCAGCTAGTCAGGAATGGCATGCGTTTGTTCTATATGCAATCGGTCAGGGGATTATTGGATTAGAAAATCTATCACTTATTCCAGGGTCTGTGGGGGCGTGTCCGGTACAAAATATAGGTGCCTACGGTGTGGAGGTGGCTGAGTTTGTTGATTCTGTTGTCTGTTTTGATCCGAAGGCTTGTAATGAAGTAGTACTTACGCGCGATGAATGTCGTTTCGGATACAGAGACAGTATCTTTAAGCATGAGGCCACCGATCTTATTATCACCAAAGTGAATTTTTTGTTCAGTAAGGAATGTTCACTCCGGTTGGGGTATGGAGATGTTGCCAAGCGCGTAGAGGAAAGGTTGCGCGAGGGTAGGGATGCTCAGGTGAATGCGGCGCTTGTTTCTCAGGTTATTTGTGATATTCGCAATGAGAAATTGCCGAATCCTGGTGTTCTAGGAAATGCAGGTAGCTTCTTTAAGAACCCGATTGTTGAGGCTGCACAATATGAGAGGCTAAAGTCTGCTTTTCCTGATCTGGTCGCTTATCCTTATGCTGAAAAGTTTAAGCTGGCGGCGGGTTGGATGATCGATAAGCTGGGGCTGAAGGGGAGCTCTGTTGGTGGGGCTTCTGTTCATGAAAAGCAAGCCTTGGTTTTGGTGAATCGGTCTGGACAAGCGACGGCAGAAGAGCTTTTTGAATTGGTGGGTAAGATACAGCTAGCTGTGGCTGAGGCATTCGGTGTCGAGCTTGAAGTTGAGCCACGAATTGTTTGATATTAAAAGTTCTACTAAACCAAAGGTTTGATGATTTGATTATAAAAAAGCCCAGCATTTGCTGGGCTTTTTTGTGGAGTTTTACTCCGGTGCCTTATCCGTTTGAGCTTCACTTGCCTTATCGGCTGTTTGCTCGTTTACGGAGGCGGTAGGACTGCTCTTCGGCTCTTCCTGCTGCGGTGCAGTTTGCGAAGGGCTTTCAGAAGCTGTTTCAGGTGTTGTTGATTGTGAAGCAGCTTGTTCCGTCTGCCCGTCGGCTGGTTTTTGAGACGCTTTACGTTGCGAACGTCTAGGACGAGCTACAACAGGTTTAGCTTCCGGCTGAGGGGCATTATCTAGAGAGCCGCTCGGTGATTCCAGCTTGGTTGGAATAATTGCAGGTTTGGCGTCTTCTTTCTTCTCTGTTGTCTCAGAGTTTTGAGTTTCGCCCGCAGGTTGAGCTGGTGCTTCAGAGGCAGCCTTGCGGCGTTGGCTACGGCGTGCACGCTGTGGCGGCTTATTCTGCTTCGCAGCTGCGTCAGCGTCTGAAGTTTTAGCTTCCGGAGCAGGCTTTGGCTCTGGTTTGTTACTTTCTTCAGAGCTGTTTTCTTTAGTGCTGCTCTCTTTAGTACCGGAAGAAGTACTGGAAGAGTCTGCCTTTGGTGCTTTTGACGCTTTGGCTTTTTCTTCTTCCGCTGAAAGCGTTAGTGAAAGCTGTTCTTCGTTAATGCTTTTAACGGTGTTAGCGCTTTCGCTTGCTTTAGCAGAGTCAGCTTTTGGCGCGTTTTCCTGCGTCTCTGGTTGTAAATTGCTGACTTTCTCTTCGGCCTTTTTCCAGACGTTATCAGCTTTGGCTTGAGAAGAAGTGTCTGCTGCTTCAGCAGTTGCTTCTTTAGCTTGTGGCTTTTGTTCTGGTGCAGCTGTTGCTTGAGGCGCTTTTTCTGCTTTTTCTGCTTTCTCAGCTTTCGGGGCTGCTTTGGCTGCTTTATTGTCAGACTGTTTGGTAGCTGCTGGCTTGGCTTCAGCTTGTTTTGCTTCTGGCTGTTTGCTTGCAGTGTCCGGCTTAGTTTGAGACTGTTTTGTCTCGTCAGCAGTTTGCTGGTCTTGGTTTAAGCGCTGTTCACGCTTAGGAGACTGGTTCTTTCTGCGTTGCGCATTGCTGTTGCGGTTGCGACGACGAGGCTTATTGTCTTCTGTCTTATTGCTATCAGACTTTTGAGTGTCAGTAGCTTGAGACTGCTTGGACTTGTTTTGCTTTTCATCATCGCGCTTGCGGGTATTGCGCTCTTGTGGCTTATCACCGGATTTTGCAGATTTTCTTTCCGTCTGAGAGGTGTTTTTATTGCCACGGTTGTCTGAATTGCGGTTATCCGAACTACGGTTGTCAGAGTTACGATTGTCTGAGCCGCGTTTCTGGTTGCCTTTTGCAGATCTCTTGTTGTCTTGAGGTTTGCGCTTATTGGCAGGCTTGCGATTCTGAGTTTTCTCTTCCGCTGGCTCTTCATCACCTTTGAAGAAACCGGCAAAGCTGGCAGAAAGACGAGCAAAGAAGCCTTCTTTCTTCTCTTCTACTTGTTGAGACGCAGGAGCAGGGGATGAGTGAACAACTGATTTAACGGCTGCTTCGGTTTTTACAATGGCTTTTGGTGCGGTTGCTTCAACAACTTCAGGGGTTGGAGCATCCGGAATCATTGCAATAGTTGACTCATTGCGTGTTTCGGCAATGTGATCGTCGCGCAGTCGAATAACTTCGTATTTAGGGGTTTCCATGTATTGGTTTGGAACAATAAGGACTTTAACGCCTTGTTCTTTTTCAATACGTAGAAGCTGTTTGCGTTTCTCGTTGGTCAGGTAAGTGCCTACGGAGATAGGTACGATAGCGCGAACCTCTGAGGTGCGCTCTTTGAACGCTTCTTCTTGAATCAGGCGCATGATAGACAGTGCCAGAGACTCAGTGTCGCGAATTGTGCCGTGACCGCTACAGCGAGGGCAGACGATGCCGGACGTTTCACCTAGTGATGGGCGTAAACGCTGGCGAGACATTTCCAAAAGGCCAAAGCGAGAAATTCGGCCGACTTGGACTCGTGCACGATCCATTTCGAGCGCTTCGCGCAGTCGGTTCTCAACTTCACGTTGATTGCGACTTTGCAGCATGTCGATGAAGTCAATAACGATCAGGCCGCCCATGTCACGTAGACGAAGTTGGCGGGCAATTTCATCGGCGGCTTCAAGGTTGGTCGACAAAGCAGTTTCTTCGATGTCTCCGCCTTTGGTTGCGCGAGCCGAGTTAATGTCGATGGAAACCAGTGCTTCAGTCGGGTCAATTACGATAGAACCGCCGGACGGAAGTTTAACTTCACGCTGGAACGCTGTTTCGATTTGAGTTTCGATCTGATAGCGGTTAAACAATGGAACAGCATCATCGTACAGTTTGATTTTGCTGGAGTAGTGCGGCATAACCTGATTGATAAAGGTTACAGCGTCGTTATGTACAGAGCGATTATCGATCAGGACTTCACCAATGTCCTTTCTCAAATAGTCACGGATTGCGCGAATGATTACGTTGCTTTCCTGATAAATTAGGAAAGGGGCTTCGCGCTCTTCGGAAGCTGACTTAATGGTATCCCAGATGGTGGTCAGGTAGTTTAAGTCCCACTGTAAATCTTCAGTGCTGCGTCCTACGCCTGCGGTGCGAACAATAACGCCCATGTCGCGAGGGATTTCCAAGCCAGACATAGCGTCTCTTAATTGAGCTCTGTCGTCGCCTTCAATGCGACGTGAAATTCCACCTGCACGAGGGTTGTTCGGCATTAAAACAAGGTAGCGACCAGCCAAAGAGATAAAGGTGGTAAGGGCTGCACCTTTGTTGCCGCGCTCTTCTTTGTCTACCTGAACAATAACTTCCTGGCCTTCTTTCAACAATTCTTTGATGTTGAGTCTCTGGCCGCGTTCTGGCTTGGATGTAAAATATTCTTTCGAAATTTCTTTAAGAGGAAGGAAACCGTGTCTTTCGGCACCGAAGTCTACGAAAGCAGCCTCAAGGCTTGGTTCGATTCGGGTGATTTTTCCTTTGTAGATGTTGGCCTTTTTTTGTTCGCGAGTGCCAGATTCAATATCTAGATCGTATAGGCGTTGGCCGTCAACAAGAGCAACACGCAACTCTTCTGGATGAGTTGCGTTAATTAGCATTCTCTTCATGTAAGTCCATAAATTGTAAGGGAAAACATCAGGTGATCAAAAAATACGTTGACTGCTTTTGGTCGCCAGAAACTGCGGCTATCAGAGGCAATGATGAACGTAAGTTCGTACTCTTTTTGATTTTTTAATCAAGAGTTGATGTTTTCCAAAATTCACATTCGACAGATCTAACTTGAAATTATGATGTTAGATTGTCGCCACTATTTTGGTAAACTAACCGCCTTTCTTCGGAAGGGTGGTGGTTCGCCTTCTCGAAGCCAAAACATCTTGAGCGGTATGATGTTCTGAACCGTAGATGGTAACTCGTTATCTAAGATGTGGAGGTTGATCTTCGGTTTTCCGTAATTCACCACCGAACGTCCAGTTAATAACAAACATTTGACAGCATTTAGTGCCTGCTTGCATTAGATAGTCGTATCGGCGAGGCAGAATATAGCAATAAATCTGCAAGCCATCAATTGAATAGGTTTATAGTTTTTTATGAAGTCAGCTCCTGAGGGCAATATTAACGCGGTACAAATTATTGATGTTGAAGAGGATTATCAGGGGCAGCGGCTTGATAACTTTCTGATCGCACGTCTCAAAGGGGTGCCGAAATCGAAGGTCTATCAAATTATTCGTAAGGGCGAAGTACGGGTTAATAAAAAACGGAAAAAAGCGGATTATCGCCTGGAAACTGAAGACCAGATTCGTGTTCCGCCTATCCGTATGGCTGATCCAAAGCCGGTTGTGAAAGTCTATGACAAAACACTCAAGCTGATTGAAGATTCCATTATTTATGAAGATGAATCTTTCATGGCCATTAATAAGCCTTCAGGGATTGCTGTGCATGGCGGGAGTGGCGTGTCCTGGGGGTTGATTGAGGCTGTACGGCAAATTCGGCCGGATGTTAGGCGATTGGAGTTGGTGCATCGTTTGGATCGCGATACTTCCGGAATCATCTTGATTGCCAAAAAAGGTGCGGTGCTTAAAGTGTTTCATCAATACCTTCAGTCCAAACAAATGCAGAAGATCTATCATGCGCTTGTGGTTGGGCGTTGGCCAAAGCATAAAAAAGACGTCGATGTTCCTCTACGAAAAATCGAACTTCCTTCGGGCGAGAGAATCGTTAAGGTTGATGGAAAAGGAAAGGCTTCCAAAACGGAGTATCGTGTATTAAATGCTTACAAAGGCTTTTCTTTGGTGGAGGCCAGTCCGATAACCGGGCGTACGCATCAAATTCGGGTGCATTGTCAGTTTGCGGGCTGCTCTATCGTTGGGGATGAAAAGTACTGTCCTGAAGATGATCTTAAACATCAGAAGTCTATCGGCTTGTCTCGCTTATGTTTGCATGCCCAGGAATTGCGATTTAAACATCCGGAGTCGGGAAAGCCTATGGTGTTGGTTGCAGACTATGGGCCGGATCTCAAAAAAATTCTTAATGTTGTTAAGCAGAGCAGTTAGTTAAGAAGGCTGGTTAGTTAAGAAGGGCAGCTAGTATGCTGATTATTGGATAAAGTCTGACAAGGAAGGGCTATAAATCGTGTCTAAACGCTATGATTTAGTGATTTTTGATTGGGATGGTACTTTGGTGGACAGTACTGACCTGATTGTTATGTGTATGCAGGCTGCATTTTCGGATGCAGCATTGGCTGTACCACCCAAAGCTGACATTAGAAACATTATCGGACTGGGCTTAAATGAAGCAATAATTGAACTAAACGGCCCAACAGGAGATTCCGTGTTGGAAAGTGTTCGCGGTTTTTATTCTCATCACTTTCATAAGAATGATGTAGAAGAGCTAAGGGTGTTTTCCGGTGTTTATGAATTGCTTAATGGCTTGAGTCACTCCGGCTTTTTAACAGCAGTAGCAACGGGAAAGAGTAGACGAGGCCTTACTCGAGGCTTGGCTCGATTTCAACACTCTGATTTATTTGTAACGACTCGCTGTGCGGATGAGACTCGTTCAAAGCCGCATCCTTTAATGTTGGAAGAGATTTTGGCAGAAGTGGGTGTGGAAAAAGAGCGCTCTGTGATGATAGGTGATTCGGTTTATGATTTGGAAATGGCGCAACGTATGGGGATGGATTCGGTGGGCGTGACCTACGGAGTGCATGATTCGATGCGGCTGAGTGCGTTTGATCCTGTAACAATTGTTGATGACGTTTCTTCGTTGTCCCGGTTTTTGTTAAATCCAACTAAATAAAGTAAATACCACTAAATAAATCAAACGATAGCTGGTATAACGCTATGTTTGTCAGCTAACACGTATGATGGTGTTAGGAATTTTTGAAGGAGATCGTTGTTGTGTTTGATGATAAAACACGTGAAGCAGTAAATGAGGCTTCTGCAGGGAATGCCGGCAGTAAAGAATGGCGCCTTATCGAGAAAATGGTGTTGACGTTGGCGCTTGAACAGAAGAAAGCCCGACGTTGGGCGATCTTTAAATTCCTGATCGTAATCGGATTTATGTTTTTTGTGTTTTCAGCCACGCTTCAAACGGCCAAACTGGATAAGCAGGCGTTAGCTGGAAGTCAACCTCATACTGCAATGGTAGAGGTTAAAGGACCGATTATGGCGGATGGGGAGGCAAGTGCGGATATTTTGGTGACCGGACTTCGTGAAGCCTTTAAAAATCCGAATGTTAAAGGGGTTGTGTTAAGAATTAACAGTCCTGGTGGTAGCCCGGTTCAGGCGGGTTATGTTAATGATGAAATTAAACGTTTGAAATCTCTCCATCCGAATGTGCCTGTTTATGCGGTTATTTCTGATCTTGGTGCGTCAGGTGCTTATTATATAGCAGTTGCTGCGGATGAAATTTATGCCGATAAGGCAAGTTTGGTTGGTTCGATCGGTGTAACGGCATCTAGCTTCGGCTTTGTTGAGACTATTGAAAAGCTGGGTGTTGAACGGCGTACCTTTACGGCGGGTGAGCATAAAGGGTTTCTTGATCCTTTCTTGCCGGTTAAAGATGATGAGAAAGTCTTTTGGGAGTCTGTGTTGAAAACAACCCATCAGCAGTTCATTTCAGTGGTTAAAGAAGGGCGTGGTGATCGTTTGGTGGATAACCCAGATTTGTTTTCTGGTTTGGTTTGGTCTGGAGAGCAGGCGGTTGAGTTGGGTCTGGTAGACGGTTTGGGAAGCAGTAGTTACGTGGCACGAGAAGTGATCGGCGCAGAAAAGATAGTCGATTACACGCCTAAGCCCGACCCGTTCCAGGAATTCACCAAGCGTCTGGGGGTGAGTATGGCAATGTACTTCAGTAAGGCACTGGGAATTGAAGGGCCAGTATTAAGGTAGGTTCTTCAGTCGGCATATGGCAAAGGAAAAGGAGGCGTAATGCCTCCTTTTTTAATGATGTTAATTTGTTCGTATTACGCCAAAATATCAATGCCTTCGTTTTCAAGCATTCTGTTTAGTTTTATTAAAGGGAGGCCTATCAGTGTGTTTGGGTCTTCGCCTTCCAGTTTTTCAAAGAGCGCAATGCCAAGTGCTTCACTTTTAAAGCTGCCTGCACACTTTAGTACATCTTCTTTGTCGACATAGTTGCTGGCTTGTTCTTCGGTGATGTCTCGGAATGTGACGTAGAAAGGCTCCACTAGTGCCTGATGTTTGCCAGTCTGGGCATTTAACAGGCAGAGCCCTGTATGGAAGGTTACTGTTTTTCCGGACATGCTCATCAGCTGTTTGACGGCGTTTTCTTTGGTATGGGGTTTGCCTAGTGCCGTGCCATCGACTTCTGCAACCTGATCAGAGGCGATGATTAACCCTTCAGTGAGATTTTTTGCAACTGCTTTGGCTTTTTCTACGGAAAGTCGTAACGATAATGCCTTGGGTGATTCGCCTTCAAGCGGACTTTCATCGATGTCCGGGCTGATGCATGTGTAGGTTACTTGAAATTTGTCGAGAAGTTGTCTTCTGAATGGCGAAGAAGAGGCTAAAATAAGAGGTGTGTTAGACATAGTAATTACTTTCGGGCTCTGCTGTTCAAAGTGTCAGGCATTTTAAAGCTAAATTCTCGGATTTTCATTAATTTACCTTTGACAGCGGTGATATCTATCCCTATTATGGCGCCCTTATGTCAAAGTCATCATTACCAGATTATGTAAATCCACGTCGTTTGGCTGCTCAGGGTATGACTCTAGAGGGGCAGATTTCAGCGAATTCTTTCAAACGAATTGCTGAGGTCGCGACGATAACCACAGATGCTGTGGATGTTACACTGAAGTTTTTTTCTGATGAGGAGAACTACAAAGTAATATCAGGCACGGTTGAGGTTGAACTTGATTTGGATTGTCAGCGGTGTTTGAGTCCGGTAACAGTTAAGGTGTACAGCGACTTCGAAGTGGTAATTGTTGCCAGTGATGAGTCTGCTAAAAATATACCGAAACATTATGAGCCGGTCATTGTTGAGGAAGATACCCTCGAACTTGTACCTCTGATTGAAGAAGAGCTTTTACTGGCTTTACCGATGCATGCATACCATGATCATTGTGATGTGCAAATGTCATTTGGTGAAGCCGATATGGACGCGGCAGAAGTGGAAGAAACTACCCCTAATCCATTTCAGGTGCTAGCAAATTTGAAAGTGGGTAAATCAAAGAATTAGGAGCAATCAGGCATGGCTGTTCAACAAAACAAAAAGACTCGTTCTAAGCGTGGTATGCGTCGTTCACATGACGCTCTAACTGGCGCTGCGTTGTCTATTGACGCGACAACTGGTGAAAAACATCGTCGTCACCACATCACTGCAGACGGTTTCTACCGTGGCAAGCAAGTTGTTGCTAAAGCAGAAGCTGCTGACGAAGAGTAAGATCTAGTATGATCACCATTGCGGTCGATGCAATGGGTGGGGATTACGGCCCACAGATCACGGTATCAGGCGCCCTCAAGTGTCTCGAGATGGTGCCTGATCTCCGACTAATTCTAGTTGGAGATCAAGAACAAATCCTTCCTTTAATTCCTCATAATCTAACTTCTTTTGTCGATGTCATTCATACCGACCAATGGGTTGCTATGGACGATAAGCCTTCAAAGGCACTTCGTGGTTTGCCGAACTCGTCTATGAAGCTGGCAGCTCAAGCTGTTAAAGACGGTGCTGCCGATGCGGTGGTCAGTTCCGGTAATACCGGTGCTTTGATGGCAATCAGTCGCCATGTCTTACAGACGCTGCCAGGAATTGATCGTCCGGCAATTATGGCAAGGCTACCGGTGAAAGAAGGTGCAACCTATATGTTGGATCTGGGGGCAAATGTAGATTGTCAGGCAGAGCATTTGTATCAATTTGCTGTGATGGGGACTGCTTTTGCGGCTGCCAACGGGCATGTGGTTCAGCCTAAGGTTGCTCTTCTGAATGTGGGTGTTGAGTCCATTAAAGGAAATCAGCAGGTGCGGCTGGCATCACATCAGATTGCTCAATGTGAAGCCCTGAATTTTATTGGTTTTGTCGAAGGGAATGAGCTCTTTTCTGGCAAGGCTGATGTCATTGTTTGTGATGGCTTTGTTGGTAATGTGGCGCTAAAGGCATCTGAAAGCGTCATGCGGTTGGCTGTCGATAAAATCCAAAAGCGTTTGTCGGTATGGTGGTTGAAATGGTTAGGGCTATTTCTTAAGCCGTTATTAAAGAGTTTGGCGCGAGAATTGGACCCTACTTACCTAAATGGCGCTCTTTTGGTTGGATTGAACGGAATTGTTGTGAAAAGTCACGGTGCTTCTGATGAGCAAGGTTTTTCTAATGCCATTATGCAGGCGTATCGAGAAGTGACTAATAAGTCTAATGATCACTTTGAAGCGATCATGGATCAGATAGAGTTTTAGGAGTGAATATGGCTCGTGCATTTGTGTTTCCAGGTCAAGGCTCACAATCGGTAGGCATGGGAAAAGATTTTTATGAATCTTCCTCTGTATTTAGAGATGCCATGGTTGAAACTTCAGATGCGTTGGGATATGACCTTTGGCAGCTGATCGTTGATAACCCGGAAGATAAGTTAAATCAGACTGAATATACGCAACCTGCGTTATTGGCTGTTTCGATTGGTATATATCGTACTGCCTTGGATAAAGGGCTTGATAAGCCTGCAGTGCTGTCAGGCCACAGTCTGGGTGAGTATTCTGCTTTGGTTGCTGCTGAAGCTATCGCGTTTCAGGATGCACTAAAAACAGTACAGATGCGTGGGCGATTTATGCAGGAAGCCGTGCCTTCCGGGCATGGTGCGATGGCTGCGGTGCTGGGCTTGGATAAGTCGGCGATAGAAGAAGTCTGTGGATCATTAGAGGGTGTGGTTGAGGCTGCTAACCTTAATGCGCCAGGCCAAATAGTTGTGGCGGGCGAGAAATCGGCTGTTCAGGCTGCGTTACCGTTATTGAAAGAGGCGGGCGCCAAGCGAGCCTTGGAATTGCCGGTCAGTGTTCCTTCTCATTGCAGTTTAATGAAGCCAGCGGCAGAGAAGCTAAAGGGTCTGTTGTCTGATCTTGAAGTTAACATGCCGGTCATTCCTGTTGTTCACAATGTGACGGCTGCTGTGGCGGAGTCTGAAGAGCAAATTCGAGAATTATTGGTAAGTCAATTGCACAGCTCCGTGCGTTGGGTAGAGTGTGTAGAGGCAATCAAGTCCTTTAATGTCGATGGTTTGGTTGAGTGTGGTGCCGGAAATGTATTATCAGGGCTGGTTAAGCGAATTGATCGTGCTCTTCCGTGTGTGCCATTGACCTCTGTTTCCGTGTTGGATGAGCTGTAAAGTAAGGGATGATTATGACAGATAAGAAAATTGCCTTAGTTACTGGTGCAAGCCGTGGTATTGGTGCTGCTGTTTCGGCTCAGCTAGCGAAACAAGGGTATTTTGTGGTTGGGACGGCAACTACAGAGGCGGGTGCTGCTTCTATTTCTGACTCATTGGGTGAGTCCGGATGCGGAAAGCCATTGGATATTAGTTCATCCGAGTCGGTAGCAGCTTTTTTTGATGAGCTGAAAGCTCAGGATCAGTTGCCTTTGGTTGTTGTTAACAATGCAGGGATAACGGATGATGGTCTTGCACTGCGGATGAAGGCAGATCAGTGGCAAAAAGTTATTGATACCAATCTGACGGGGGCGTTTCGTGTGAGTCAGGCCGCAATGAAAGCAATGACAAAGGCGCGTTGGGGTCGAGTTATTAATGTTTCATCGGTTGTTGCCCAAGCCGGAAATCCGGGGCAGGCGAATTATTGTGCGGCTAAGGCAGGGTTGGAAGGGATGACTCGTTCATTAGCAAAAGAATTGGCTAACCGTAACATTACCTTTAACTGTGTTGCGCCGGGCTTTGTTGCGTCGGATATGACAGAGGCACTCAATGATCAGCAGAAGGATGCGATTCTGACGCAAATCCCTATGGCAAGAATGGGGCAGCCTGAAGAGATTGCCTCTGTGGTGGGTTTCCTGGCTTCTGACGAAGCTTCTTACATTACTGGCCAAGTGATTCAGGTCAATGGCGGGATGTATTTGAATTGATTGAGGCTTCTTTAGATATTGGTGAGTAGGATATGTCGATTGACATATCATCGTTTAAAACCTATAAAGATCCTTTAATTTGTACTTGCGGTTGTTTGATGGCTTTAGATACACTAGCAACCACTTAATTAATACTATTGGGAGAATGTTCGCTCATGAGCACAATTGAAGAGCGCGTCAAGAAGATTGTTTGTGAACAATTGGGTGTTAAGGAAGAAGATGTAAACCCTTCCTCATCTTTCGTGGACGACCTTGGTGCAGACTCACTGGATACTGTTGAGTTGGTTATGGCTTTGGAAGAGGAATTTGAAACTGAGATTCCGGACGAAGAAGCTGAAAAGCTGACCACTGTTCAAGATGCGATTGATTACGTCGTAGCGAACCTTTGATCCTAGCTCAGGTTTGATGAAAAGCCGCCTTCTGGGCGGCTTTTCTGTGTCTGACTAATGTGTGTGGTGAATGTAAGATGCAAGGGCGTCGAGTTGTTGTGACAGGCATGGGGTGTATTTCCCCGTTGGGTAATTCGGTTAAATCGACTTGGGAAGGTATTAAGTCGGGTAGGAGTGGTATAAGTGCAATTACCGCTTTCGACGTTACTGATTATCCTGTGACGTTTAGTGGTTCTGTTAAGAATTTTGATGGCGAAAGTTTGCTGGGTAAGAAAGAAGCCCGGAAAATGGACCTGTTTGTTCAGTATGGTTTGGCTTCTGCTATGGAGGCTTTTTCTGATTCCGGTCTGGACGGTGTTGAGTTTGATTTTGACCGTGCTGGGGTAGCCTTTGGTTCCGGCATAGGTGGTATTGATTCTATTGAAAATAACCATTCCGCTTTATTGGATCGTGGTTTACGGCGGGTTTCTCCCTTCTTCATTCCTTCCGCCATTGTAAATATGTTGGCGGGCCATGTTTCAATGCGGTTTGGCCTGAAAGGGCCGAATGTAGCAGTATCCACTGCATGTGCGTCAGGTACGCATAATATTGGTTATGCAGCCAGAGCCATTGCTTATGGTGATGCTGATATCATGTTGGCCGGAGCATCCGAGATGTGTACGACTCCTCTGGGTATGGCCGGGTTCTGTGCATCTAAGGCACTATCGACCAGAAATGATCAGCCTGAGTACGCTTCGCGCCCCTGGGATGCCGATCGAGATGGCTTTGTTCTTGGAGATGGTGCTGCGACCTTGGTTCTTGAAGAGGCTTCACATGCACTTGCTCGTGGTGCAACCATCTACGGTGAGGTAATTGGGTTTGGTATGAGTGGTGATGCGTATCATATCACGGCGCCAAGGGAAGATGGTGAAGGGGCTCAACGCGCAATGAACGCTGCCTTGGTAGATGCAGCTCTTTCTGCAAAAGATATTGGTTATGTGAATGCTCATGCGACTTCAACCAAATTGGGTGATCTGGCTGAGTGCCAGGCGATTAAGTCGGTTTTTTCTGGTCATCAGGATGCGCTGTGTGTCAGTTCAACCAAGAGTATGACAGGGCATTTATTGGGGGCTGCGGGTGCGCTTGAATCCTTAATTGCCCTTAAGGCGCTTGAGGAGCAATTGGCGCCTCCTACAATTAACCTTGAAACCCCTGATGAAGGGTGTGATTTAAATTTTGTTCCCCAGGTAGCTCAGGTTTTCACGGCAGATGCTGTAATGAATAATTCGTTTGGCTTTGGTGGAACGAATGCGTCTTTGGTGTTTGCAAGGTATCGCTAAATGAAGCTGTATTTGTCTGAAGCCTCTGTTCCCTTATCTAATCGTGGTCTGGCGTACGGTGACGGTTTCTTTGAAACCATGTTGTTTAAACAAGGGCATTGCGCGCTGCAAAATTACCATTTGGCTCGCTTGTGTAATACAGCTCAGGCGCTAGGAATGGCGATTTCAAAAGCGGATGCTATGTCATTGATGCAACGTCTGAAAGACGATGTATTGGACGAGCATGGCGATCAAATCATAAAGTTGCTCATTACCCGAGAAGCGGGTGGTCGAGGGTATCGCTCTCTAGAGCAAGCCGATGCTGAGGTGTTTATTCAGGCGTTTGAATTTCCTGGGGGGATATCGGAGGCCTGTTTGACCGCTGGTGTTGTGCTGAGGGTGTGTGATATCCGTTTGGCGATTCAGCCTGCATTGGCCGGACTCAAGCATCTCAATCGAATTGAAAATGTGCTTGCCCGAAATGAATGGCGTGATGAGGATATTTATGAGGGATTACTGCTGGACCAGAATGGCCTGATTGTAGAAGCAACGCAGAGTAATATTTTCTTTAAGATTGGTGGCCGATGGTTAACGCCTGAGCTTAACCTGTGTGGTGTGGCTGGGGTGATGAGAGCCTGGTTGCTGGATCATCAGGAATCTCTGTCTCAGAGAATGCATGTTACAACGCTCAGTATGGATGATTTAAGTAAGGCAACTGCTTGTTTTATCTGTAATTCAGTCCAGGGCATTGTTCCTGTACAATCCATTCACAATAAAGACGATAAGATTTCCTTTGATCTTGATGCGTCTTTGCAATTGTTAGAACAAGTAAAAAGTGTGTTGGGTTGATGTCTCTTTCCATTTTTAAACGAATTCTTATTTTGGCCATATTGGCCGGCGCTGTAGCGACTCTGGGTTTTGGTTGGTATATCCACCAAATGTTTCATCGGCCGTTGGTGGAGGTGGCGGATAAACCGGAAGTCATTGATGTAAATCCTGGGGATGGTATGTACCGTGTTTGTCGTCGGATGAAAGACGCCGGATTAATCGATAATGTACGTACCTTTTGCAGAGTGGCTATGTGGTCTGGTTATGAGCACGTAATTAAAGGGCGCTATCAGATCACGGATCAGGACACACCTAAGTCCTTATTGGAGAAGATGAAATCCGGGGATGTGGTTACCTTCGAAATATCGCTGATTGAAGGGCATACTTTTAAGCAGATGTATCAACGATTACAGAGTAATCCAAATATTGTTTCTATACTTCAGGGCGCGTCTGAACAGGAGATTATGACTCGGGTGGCGGGTGATGAAAATCTGCATCCGGAAGGTCAGTTTTATCCGGATACTTACCGTTTCAGTTATGGCGTTAGTGATTTGGAAGTGCTGAACAGGGCGCATCAAAGGTTAAAAGAGGTTTTGGACGAAGAATGGCAACAACGACAGCCTGATTTACCCTATAAAACCCCTTATGAAGCCTTGATTATGGCTTCCATTGTGGAAAAAGAGACGGCGGTGGCTTCCGAGCGCCCTCAAATAGCAAAGGTGTTTGTCGAGCGTCTTAAGCTTGGTATGAGATTGCAGACTGATCCTACGGTGATTTATGGCATGGGTGATCGTTATGACGGAAACATCACACGTCGTGATCTTAGAACGAAAACCCCATATAACACCTATCGAATTGATGGCCTGCCACCTACGCCGATTGCTATGGTTGGTCGTGAAGCGATTCACGCTGCATTACAGCCGGAAGGACAGAATGCATTGTTCTTTGTAGCCAAGGGTGACGGAACCCATTATTTTTCAAAGACGCTCGAAGAGCATAACCGCGCGGTTCGTAAGTATCAGATGAGACGTTCCTCAAATTACCGTTCAACACCCAATTAATAGGAAGTAGAAGTGGCAAATGCGTTGTTTATCACCTTTGAGGGTGGTGAAGGTGTCGGTAAAACTACCAATATCGAATATTTTAAAGCCTTGATGCAAGAAGCTCAGTTGCCGTTTGTGGCAACAAGAGAGCCAGGCGGTACACCCTTGGCTGAAGAAGTCAGGGCGCTATTACTTACACCTCGTGAGGAGCGGGTGTGCTCAAATGCTGAATTGTTACTTATGTTTGCAGCCCGAGCACAGCATTTATCAACGGTGATTGAGCCAGCGCTTGATAAGGGAGTCAGTGTAATTTGTGATCGTTTTACCGACGCTACTTATGCGTACCAAGGGTTTGGACGTGAGTTGGGTACAGATCGCATAAAGGTGTTGGAGACATTAGTTCATGGTAATCGACAACCTGATTTAACCGTTATTTTAGATGCGCCTGTTGAAGTTGGCATGTCTAGAGCTCGGGATCGAGGGGCTCTGGATCGATTTGAGCAAGAGGACCTTGCTTTCTTTGAGCGGGTCAGACAAGGTTATTTGCAGCGTGCTTCTGAGTGTCCTCAGCGCTATGAGGTGATTGATGCCAGCCTTTCGTTAGAGGAAGTAAAGCAACAAGTACGCGATGTTTTTCAGCGTCGTGTAGAGCAGCAATTGAGCAGTCAATAAGCAGCAGTCAATACGTAGTAACAAAGGAAAAGATTTCGGCGTGGACGATACAACTCATTCTCTCTTGAGTCCGTTAGCTTGGCATCATACCGCATGGTCTGCATTGTTAGAGGCTCTGACTAAGGACCATTTGGCTCACGGTCTGCTGATATATGGTCATCATGGTGTCGGGAAGTTGCACTTTGCCAAAGCCCTGGGGCAATATCTGTTGTGTTCAAACCCTATAAATCAAGAGGTTTGTGGCGCATGTAATAGCTGCCTGCTTAATAAGGCTGGAACTCACCCGGATCTTTTGGTTGTGCAACCGGAAGAATCAGGCAAGGCCATCAAGGTGGATCAAGTTCGTGAGCTCAATCATTTTGTTGCTCAAACCTCTCAAATGTCAGGGAAGAAGGTTGTCATTATCGAACCGGCGGATGCAATGAATATCAACAGTTCAAATGCGCTGTTGAAAACATTGGAAGAGCCGTCTGGAGATACCCATTTAATTTTAGTAGTGGATTCTATCAGTTCGTTAATGGCCACGATTCGTAGTCGATGTCAGTACTATGAGATTCTTCCGCCGAGTAAAGAGCAGGCTTATACATTTTTGTCGTCCCTTTATCCGGATAGAAACGATATAGACACCTTGGTACATATATCAGAACAAGGGCCTTTTTACGCCAAAGAACTTGTTGAGCAGGGGAAACTGGAGTGGCGTTCGTTGCTTAGTCAGGGCTTACTGGATGCCTGTTCTGGTAAATCAACGGTCGAGGTAGCTGAAAGCTGGAAGGCGATCGAAATATTTGAGGCGCTGCACTGGTTGGATAACTGGTTGAAAGATATGATTGTGTTGAGCATGACCAAAGACGAATCGAGAGTGAAGAATATCGATTTGAAGAAGTTGATGGATTTGGTCATTACCCGCAATGTTGATCCGCGCTTTTTGCATCGCTATAGGGAAGTTTTGGCGGAAATTGAAGAGGCGGCGATCAAAAGTCATCCAAATAAACAGTTGGTTTATGATCGATTGTTAATCGATTGGAAAAAAATGCTGGGCCTTTGACGGGAAACCGGGAATTCTCTGAATTAAATGTTGACGTTCGGCATATCATCAATCATATTTTCTAAGTCTGTGTTATAAAAAGAAAACTTTGAGGAGTTCAAACCCTTATGCTGCAGCTAACCATCAAAGACAAAAGTGTTCTTTATGCTGCTTATATGCCTTTTGTAGAAAAGGGCGGACTATTTATTCCTACGCCTAAAAAATACAAGTTGGGTGATGAGGTCTTTATCTTATTAAATTTGATGGATGAGCCAGAGCGAATTCCTATTTCTGGGAAGGTCGTCTGGATTACACCACAAGGCTCTCAGGGAAATCGTGCTGCAGGTATTGGTATCCAGTTTACGATGAAAGATGAAGCCGCTAAAAACATGATTGAAAAAGTATTGGCAGGCTCTCTTGACTCGGATCGCCCGAATCATACGATGTGATATAATCTTCCCCTGTTTTTTATAAAGCCTGATTAGATGCCTAATTAGGCTTTTTTATGTCTGGAATATCTGTAGGTAATTCATGTATTTAGTTGACTCTCATTGTCATTTGGATCGTTTGAAACTTGACGATCATCAAGATAGTTTGGACTCTGTTCTAAACGCAGCGCGGGATCGAAATATCGGGCGTTTTCTTTGTGTTGGTATCGATATGGGGAATGCTGAAAAAGTTATTGAGCTTGCGGACCGTTATGACGATGTATACGCCTCTGTTGGTGTGCATCCATTGTCTTTGGAGCATCCAGCTCCTAAGTATGAAGAGTTGTTGGCGTTATCTGAGCATCCTAAGGTCGTGGCCATTGGGGAAATGGGGTTGGATTTCTTCTATGACAAAGAGCATCACGAGGAACAAAAAAAACGGTTTGTGACTCAGTTGGAGGTGGCAAAAGCCTGCCAAAAGCCAGTGATTATCCATACCCGAGATGCTCGCAAAGAAACCTTGGATATTTTAAGTGATCATTGTGATCTTAATGTAGGCGGGATTCTTCACTGCTTTACTGAAAGCCTGGAAATGGCAAAAGCAGCCATGGAGATTAACTTTTATATTTCAATTTCCGGTATTGTGACGTTTCGAAATGCCAGTGAGCTAAGGGATGTTGTTAAAGCGGTTCCGTTAGAGCGTCTTTTGGTTGAAACGGATGCGCCGTATTTGGCTCCGGTGCCTCACCGTGGTAAACCGAATGAACCTGCCTTTGTTCGTGATGTGGCAGAGTTTGTGGCAGAGCTAAAAGGTGTTAGCTATGAAACCTTAAGGGATGCAACTACACGCAACTTTAATAATTTAATGAATCTGGCGGAATAAAGAACCAACTTGATTAGTCTTTATTCCGCTATGTATTGTGAACCGCTAGAGTAGGCTAAGGCTTCTGTTTTCCCAAAGATCTTTCGCAGCTTCCAATGCTTGATCCTGATTCATTCGGTCAAAGTGCATTAAGCGTAGCGCAAACGCGGTTGTCCCGATAACCGCCATTTCAGCGTATTCATCTTTCACCTGACCTTTCCAAAGCTTGGGCAATAGATCTATATCGAGCTCATCTGGACGAACATGACGTTGATCGAAGAGAGCAGGCCATTGTTCGTCCACTAATTGATTGTTGATGGATGATCTTACTTCTACTTTTGCGTCCGGGTTGCGCTCAATTTCACCACCTTCGCCTTTAATGACGGAAAGTCGGGAGTATCCCAGTAATTGGCCAGCTTCCTGGTGAACCGGATTATAACCTGGATGAAAAATGCCTTGGGCAACGCTTGGCGCGTTTAATGGGTTAATCAGTCTAGATAAGCTATGTACCGGGGAGCGAAGGCCAAGTGTGTTTCTCAGCTCGATAATGCGATGGAGTTCCGGGCAAAATGCGGATAATGGCAAATAGCAAAAGCCGTTTTTTTCGAGGGCGGATTCAGCTGCAGTGAAGGTATCGACCACTGGTAGTTGCAGGTAATTTAATACTGCTTCGGTATATATGCGTCCGATAGTGTGTCCGGATGCGCCGTGCATAAATACTTTGTAGTTATTGTCTGCCAGAAGCAGCACGCTTAATATGAACCAGGGTAGATGTCTTCGCTTACCGGCATAAGAAGACCAATCCAGGTCAGGCGTGAGGGTGTTTTGAACGTTGATATGTTCTTTTACCGCCTGAACGAAACCGGCCAGCTCTTCAGCGCTTTCTTCTTTAACTCGAAGTAGCATTAAAAAGGCACCGAGTTGTACCTCTTCAACTTCTCCGTTTAATATCATACGCATTGCCTGGTAGGCTTCTTCCTGAGTAAAAGAGCGGCTACCACGGCGTCCCTTGCCCAGGATGCGTACATATTGTGCAAAGGGATGTTCATCTCGTTCGATAGGGAAGGGTTTCTTACTCATTCGTCATCCGTTAATTGAATATTGTTTATGGCTGTTTAAAAGCAATTCGCAGGTCTGGGTAAACCTGCAATTTTGGCCGCTTGTTTCGCCGGGCTTTCCGGAAATAGAGTCATAAGGTAAAGGCTGCTGGCCTTTTCTTCACCTAGTGCTAGCTTGACCGCTTTTGCCAGAGGTCTGGCTGATGGTGAAGTTTCATATGTTTGGTAAAAATCACGCAGAACCTGGATGATCTCCCAGTGTTGTTCTGTGAGTTCAATACCTTCAGTTTTGGCTAACTCCACTGCGACGTCTTTGTTCCAGTCGTTTAGATTTTCCAGGTAACCTTCTTTGTCTGTTTCTATTGTCTGGTTGTTAACGATTAGCATGATTAGCGCCAACTGATTGTCTTTTGGTATTCAAGTGTTAGATCTACCAGTTCATCGTATGTGATGCAGGTTAGGTTGTTGCTCTTTGTTAAGCCTCTGGCGTCTGTGTCTGCTGTAACAGCAAAGCATTTGAACTGTATGCTTGTGTTGGAAAGGTCTGGGTGTTGAATCGCATAAACCCCATCTTCCAGCAGCACGATAGCGTCCTTGGGCTGTATTATTGCCAAGCACTCTTTGAGGCTGGATGAACTGAACGGGGATGAAAAAATCAGGTGCAGGTTCATGGGGTTAGAAACTCAATACGGTATCTGCATTGTTTATTAAGGTCGCTATTTCTGTCTGATCAATCGGGCGAATGCCGTTAATCAGCTGGTTTAAGCTGATGTTTCTCTCGGTCAGGCTGGTAGAGTCGCAGAATACATTCTCAATATCATACATTTCAAAGGCTGATATTAAAGATGATATGCGTTTTAGTTCCAGCGCTTGCGGAGCTTGGTTCTCTACTATTTGAAATACGCCATCATGGCTGAAAAGAACATGGATGTCCTGATCGTAAGCGGCTGATGTCAGAATCAGATCAATGGCATCTCTGGCTTTTGATGTGCCGTAAGGGGCAGAACGTAAGATTACTAAGATGTTCTTCTTCATGATGCTAGAAAGTAATTACTCGATCGGATTGAATGATGGCATCAACTAATTGCCCGAGTCCGGACAGCTCATATCCTTCAGTCATGGGGGCAGATGCGGCTGAATATCGGTCCTGTTCTGCTGTATTGAGAATACCACGCTTTATGCCGGCAGAAATACAGATGACTAGATCAATATTGTGCTGCTTGGATAAATCTAGCCAGGCCTGAGGTAGGTTGAATTCATCTTGGGGCGGAACGCTGCTATTAATGCCAACCGTAGTAGCATCACTGTAAAAGAACACTCGATACAAGTGATGATTTTTCTGAATCAGACTTTTGGCAAAGTTAAGGGCGGTAATATGAGCCTGGCTGGACCACGGGGGGGATGTTACTAATAAGCTGAAAGTTTTGCCGTGCTTACTCATGAATAACTCGGGCGATAAAAATAAAAAGGCCCCAGTATTCTACAATACCGGGGCCTTGAGTTCAGCTATTGCGTTGCGAAGAATTAATCGTCGCTAGCAAAGCCAAGTAGCTGAAGTAAGCTAATGAATAAATTGTAGATAGATACGTATAGTGTAACGGTTGCTGAGATATAGTTTGTCTCGCCGCCGTTTACGATTTCACCTGTTTGCCAAAGAATGATGGCGCATGAAATCAACACAAAGCCAACAGATAGCGCAAGCTGAAGCGTTGGCAGTTCAAATAACCAAGCGGCTAAAACACCTACCATTAGCACAACGACACCTGCGACGATGAAGTTGGACAGGAAGCTGAAGTCTTTCTTGGTGGTTACTGCGTAAGCAGATAAGCCCAGGAAGGCTACTGCGGTCATCATGAATGCAGAGCTAACTATCTGGCTGCCATTTGGAATTGACAGGTAATAGTTAAGAATTGGGCCCAACATGTAACCCATGTAACCTGTGAATACGAATGTTAAAGCAAGGCCTGCGCTTGAATTTTTAGTTTTCTCAATGCCAAACAATAAGGCAAAAAATACCACGATATGCAGAAGGAAAGGCACACGAGGAAGAGCGAGTTGCATGGAAGCAAACGCAGTGATTGCGCTGAAAGCCAAAGTCATCGCCAGCAGCGTGTAGGTGTTTCGTAGAACCTTATTCTTCACTTCCGTGGAAGGATAAGACTGGCTGTAAGCCTGAAATTCATTACTCATTAACATTTCTCCAAAGTTAATAGGGTTATTTCTATGATATCAATCAATTTTTGAAAGTTTGACACTATACTATGACAAGTGTTTCCTAAATCAAGTAAAAATCTTTGGCCAATGCTTTAAATAGGGGTAATATCGGACACTGTTTTAAGATATTGGCAGTGCTATTGTTGTAGGCTGTCTGGCACGATGTTAATCAACGGAAGATTTTGCGAACCTTGAACAAATAAATTAAAGGTTTGGTGTCGAATCGGGGGAGAGGAATATGATAGATGTATTAGTAGTGGATGATCACGATCTTGTTCGTGCTGGGATAACCCGCATGTTGGAAGATGTATCAGGTATTAAGGTAGTGGGTGAGGCTGCTTCTGGTGAAGATGCTATTCAGAAGTGTCGAGAGTTACACCCTAATGTGGTGTTGATGGATATCAAAATGCCTGGAATTGGTGGGTTAGAAGCTACAAGAAAGCTCTATCGTATCGATCCGGACATTCGTGTCATTGCTGTGACAGTTTGTGGGGATGATCCTTTCCCTTCACGATTGTTACAGGCTGGCGCGGCAGGTTATGTAACGAAAGGCGCGGATTTGGATGAAATGGTACAAGCAATTCGGGTGGTAAAGGCCGGGCAGCGTTATATCAGTCCGGAGATCGCTCAGAAGCTCGCCCTGAAGCCATTTAGTGCGGAACCAGATGAGTCGCCTTTTGATATGTTGTCTGAACGTGAAATCCAGATCGCTATGATGATTGTTAATTGCTATAAGGTGCAGGAAATTTCGGACAAGCTGTGCTTAAGCCCTAAAACAGTGAATAGCTATCGTTACCGCATCTTTGACAAGCTTCAAATCAGTAGTGATGTTGAATTGACTCTGTTGGCTGTGCGTCACGGTATGATTGATGCTGAGCCCTCCAATAAAGTGGGCGTAAGTGCCTGATTTATTGAATAGGTGAGTCAAGCAATAAAAAATGCCAGCTATATGCTGGCATTTTTTATTGGCGCTTTATTCTACGGTTTCTGTCTGTACAGAGCTTGAAGCCGCTGTTGCAGGGTCAGTAGTTTGTTCTGAACTGTCCAGGCTTCGTATGTTGATGGCGTGAAGCCCTTTGTCACCGGGTGTGGTGTCAAACATGACATCCTGACCGGCTTTTAACGTTTTGTAACCATCCATTTGAATGGAAGAATAGTGTGCAAATAAATCTTCGTCATGAGAGTCAGATACAATAAAGCCATAACCTTTGGCATTATTGAACCACTTGACCTTTCCTGTCGCCATAGGAGAACTCCTAATCCCTGTGATCATACTTCCAAGTCACGGTATACTGCGCGGATGAACTTTTAATGAAAATTGTTAACCAAACTAATACAACGTTTTTATTTTGGATGGTTAACAAAGCTCAAGAGCGCTTCCATGTCCTTGTTGCTTGTTTACAATTCTTAACATATATCACCATCTGTCAAGATGGTGTGAGTTAAAAAATATTAAAATGTGCGAAATCCCCGTTTTTTCTGGCTTTAAACGAGAAAAAGGGGAGATGCAGGCTTGTATTCCTAATCTAAGGCCCAATTATTGTAAGGTGCAAGCGATAAAACGCATGAAATGTACCATCAATTTTTGAATTTTCATCTAAGATAAACATTATGGAGGGGTAAGACATGTCGAGTGGTTTTGGAGAAGATCAAGAGTTCGGGTTCGGTACCGGGCTGGCGACCGCTCCATCAGAGACTGAGCTTAAGCCCCCCTCAATGTATAGAGTTGTTTTGATGAACGACGACTATACCCCGATGGATTTCGTGATCGAAGTCTTAATGGTCTTCTTCAATATGGATGAACAAAAGGCAACAGATATCATGTTGACGGTCCATACTAAAGGAAAGGGCGTTTGCGGGGTGTTTAGTAAGGATGTTGCTGAAACTAAGGCACATATGGTAAACGACTATTCACGGCAAAATCAGCACCCACTTCTTTGTGAAGTTGAAGTTGCAGAATAAGGAAATTAGTAGCTTGTACTACCAGATGTTATTTGAGGTGATAATTTATGCTCAGTAAAGATCTAGAGCTGACTCTGAACGTTGCTTTCAAGGAAGCAAGAACCAAGCGTCATGAATTTATGACGGTAGAGCATCTGCTCTTGGCGCTTCTTGACAATGACGCGGCGTCCAGTGTGCTAAAGGCATGTGGTACGGATATTTCTAAATTAAGAGCTGATTTGTTGGAGTTTGTTGATTCGACAACGCCCTTGATACCAGAAGCTGACGAAGATAGAGAAACTCAGCCGACCCTGGGCTTTCAGCGTGTACTGCAAAGAGCAGTCTTTCATGTTCAGTCCTCAGGGAAGTCTGAGGTGACTGGCGCCAATGTGTTGGTTGCTATCTTTAGTGAGCAGGAAAGTCAGGCTGTTTACTATCTGAAACAGCAAAATGTAGCCCGTATAGATGTGGTCAACTACATATCTCATGGCATCTCTAAAGTCTCTGATGGTGATCATCAGGAAGAGGGGCTGGGCTCAACAGAGTCTCAGGAAGAAGGTGGCAATACTGACAGTTCAGAAAGCCCGCTTGAGGCTTATGCGACTAATCTGAATCAGCTTGCTACTGAAGGCAAGATTGATCCTTTGATTGGCCGTGATAAAGAGATTGAACGTGTAATTCAGGTGTTGTCGCGACGCAGAAAAAACAATCCATTATTGGTTGGTGAAAGCGGCGTGGGTAAAACGGCAATTGCAGAGGGCTTGGCAAGACTGATTGTCGAAGGTGATGTGCCTGATGTGATTAAAGATGGTGTCGTTTTCTCTCTCGATTTGGGCGCTTTATTGGCTGGCACCAAATATCGGGGTGACTTTGAGAAGCGTTTCAAAGCCCTGCTGGCCGAGTTGAAGAAGAAGTCGCACGCAATTCTGTTTATTGACGAGATTCATACCATTATTGGTGCCGGAGCAGCTTCCGGTGGCGTGATGGATGCTTCGAACTTGCTAAAACCGTTATTAAGCGGTGGTGAAATTCGTTGTATTGGTTCAACGACCTTTACTGAGTTTCGTGGGATTTTTGAGAAAGACAGTGCGTTAGCGCGTCGCTTCCAAAAAATTGATGTTGTTCAGCCTTCTGTCGAGGACACCTTTGAAATTCTTAAAGGCCTGAAAGATCGTTTTGAAGAGTATCATCACGTCAAGTATGACGAAGAAGCTCTACATGCTGCCGCTGAATTGTCTGAGCGCTACATAAATGATCGTCATTTGCCTGATAAGGCCATTGATGTAATTGATGAAGTGGGTGCTTATCAGAAGTTGCTTCCGGAAGAGTTGCGTAAGAATCGCATTGAGGTGACTGATGTTGAGTCGATTGTAGCAAGTATTGCTCGAATACCGCCGAAGAGTGTTTCATCCGACGATAAAGATCTTCTTAAAAATCTTGATGTTGAGTTGAAGCATGAAGTGTATGGTCAGGATGAAGCGATCGATACGTTGGCGTCGGCTATTAAATTATCGCGAGCTGGCTTGAAGTCCCCTGAAAAGCCGATGGGCTCTTTCATCTTTGCAGGGCCGACCGGGGTTGGTAAGACAGAAGTCACCCGCAAGCTGGCTGAGGTGCTTGGTATCGAACTTGTGCGGTTTGATATGTCCGAGTACATGGAGAGTCATACGGTATCACGCCTGATTGGCGCACCTCCCGGGTATGTAGGCTATGACCAGGGCGGTTTGCTGACTGAGGCGGTCAACAAGACACCTCATTGTGTGTTGTTGTTAGACGAGATCGAAAAGGCGCATCCTGAAGTCTTTAACTTACTGTTGCAGGTTATGGATCACGGTACCCTGACTGACAATAATGGTCGTAAGGCAGATTTCCGTAATGTGGTTTTGGTGATGACGACCAATGCTGGTGCTGAAGTAATGAGTCGCCGGTCAATCGGTTTTGCTTCGCAAGATCACAGTACTGATGGCATGGAAGAGCTTAAGAAGACCTTTACGCCAGAGTTTAGGAACCGTTTGGATGCTGTCATCCAGTTTGCACCGCTGAGTGTGGATGTGATTCAAAACGTTGTAGATAAGTTTGTTGGTGAGCTTCAGGCTCAGTTGGATGATAAGGACGTAGTTCTTCATCTGGATCAAACGGCGAAGCTCTGGTTGGCTGAGCACGGGTACGACGAAAAAATGGGGGCGCGTCCTATGGCTCGTCTCATTCAGGATGAGCTTAAGAAGCCATTGGCTGAGAGTATTCTGTTTGGGGAGTTATCTGAATCCGGAGGTGATGTCTTTATCACTGCGGATGAAGAGGGGATCAAGCTGTCAGTTGAGGCACACGAAGCGGTTTAACCGCTTCGTTGTTCAGCCTTTCGGCTGAATCAGATAGTGCTTAGCGAGCACGATACACGATACGGCCTTTGCTTAGGTCGTATGGTGTAAGTTCTACTTTTACCTTGTCACCAGTAAGAATACGAATGTAGTTTTTACGCATCTTGCCAGAGATATGTGCCGTAACTACGTGACCGTTTTCTAGTTCAACGCGGAACATAGTGTTTGGAAGGGTGTCTACAACCGTTCCTTCCATCTCAAAATGGTCTTCTTTTGCCATTCAAGCTCTACCTTAACAATTGATTGGTTACCAAATAATGGTGGCGAATTGTGCACTAATTTTATTCAATGTGCAAAACCTGATCGATATATTTTCAATATTTACCAATATATGTGAATGTTTCATCGTATTTACTTGGTTTTTACGGGGCTGAAATTCACCCAGCTGTCTTGAGAAAAGACCTCCAGTGGTTGGTAGTTGGATTTGTAGTTCATTTTTGGGCATTCCTGAATGTAATAACCAAGATAGAGATAGGGGAGCTCCATCTTTTTCGCTATGTAGGTGAGCTTTAAGACGCTTAGGGTACCCAAGCTCATTGATTCAAAGTCTGGGTCAAAAAAAGTGTATACAGCCGAAAGGCCATCGTAAAGAGAATCAAATTGTGAGATGGCTATGGTCTTTTGGTCTAGTTTGGTTTCAAGAAAAAAATTAAATCCGAAGTTTTTACAGAGAAAACTTTTATATTGCTGCTGGTCTGGCGGGAACATATCCCCATCAGAGTGCCGTTGCTCAATGTACTTTTTATAGAGCAGATAATCGCTTTCCTGGAAGTCGGCCTCTCTGATCGAATAACTTAGATGCTTTCCTTTGTTTAAGATGCGCTTCTGGCTTTTTGATGGTTGAAACTCTTCTAGTCTGATTCGGGAAGATTGACATGCCTGGCAATCAACGCATTGCGGTTTATACAACATGTTACCGCTTCTACGGTAGCCCATTCTTCCCATGGTAGAGGTTAGGCTTTGAGTTATAGGAAGATCCGGGTCGACAATCAGTGAGCTACTTTGAAGACCATCTAAATAGTTACACGGGCTATCAATGGATTGATAAAGCTTGATTTCCATAATGCGTAATAGTCTTTACTGGGAGGTTGAGCCAAGGTTAAGAGCGTCGATTGTTATCTTCATTTTAGACACTCCAAACACATTAAGATTCTCAGATAGGCGTTTTTCGAAAGATTTCCGATCAATTTCTTCGGCTCCAAGGCTCAGTAGGTGGTCGCTGGTTACTTGGCAGTCAATTAATAGGAGCCCTTGTGAGTTCATAAAGTTGCTCAGTGCGTATAGGGCCAGTTTGGATGTGTTTGCTTCCAGAGAGAACATGGACTCACCAAAGAATACCCCGCCAATGGCAACACCATAAAGGCCGCCCACCAAATTGGATTCTTTGTACACCTCAATGGAATGGGCGTAACCCTGTCCATGAAGGGTTTGATATGCCTCTTTCATATCTTCAGTAATCCAGGTGCCTCCTTGATCTGCACGCTCTTTACTGCATTCTTCCATTACTTGTTCAAAAGCGGTATTGCAGCGAACCAAATATTTGGATTTTCTGGCGAGCTTTTTCAGACTTTTTGAAGCGTGGAACTTTTCAGGGAATAGGATGCACCTAGGATTAGGGGTCCACCACATTATTGGCTCGTCGTCCGAGAACCAGGGAAAGATCCCTTGGGAATAGGCGGAAATCAAGCGTTCAGGTGTTAAATCGCCGCCTACTGCAAGTAATCCGTTTGGGGATTCAAGCGCGGATGCGGTATCAGGAAAATCGAGGCAATCATCTTCTAGCCAAGTAATGTACATAGTTTTTACAATAGTATTGGGTGCTTAAACGATGTTGAACATAAATAAAGTTTTGCTTATTGGCTGGCTTTCTTCTTAGAATGGGCCAGTATTAATGCTAATGACTTGTTTTTATTGCAGAAAAAGCTAATGAACTTTAAATTTCGGATTATTATACTCATTTTTCTCTCACTTGTGCTGTCTGCGTGTGCCTCCAAAGATGCCGAAAAAATGGTACTGGGTTATAGCGCGGAAGTATTAGATTCCTCGGAAAGCCGATTGATAATTTATCGTGAACCGGTACAGGAAGTGGAGGGAAAGAGTCCTTATCTCTATATTAATAACAAGAGCTACGGGCAATTTAAGAATAATCAATACTCAATAATTTCGGTCGATCCTGGGCATCATTATCTGACCGTTAAAGAAATTGATTCTATTACCAATCTATATGGCGAAGATGATTGGCCGGTTCGACCAAAAACACTGGTTGTGCCGATCTCGCCAGGGCAGGAAAAATTTATTCGCTATACCGTAAGGATAAATAAATCTGTGTTTGATTGGTATGATGCGATATTCGAAGAAGTACCAAGAGAAAAAGCCATGAATGATCTGGACTTTATGGCAAGACAACGGTAGAAAAGGCACTTCTTCTACTTGCACGTACAACCAATGAGAACGTTTTATGAGCTCCGGCAACCCGTTTAGACTCGTTTCAACGCGAGAAATTGAAAGTCTTCATGTAACCCTTGAGACGTACGAGCACGTTAAGACAGGGGCGATGCACTATCATCTGGCTACTGAAAATAAAGAAAATGTTTTTCTGGTTGCATTAAAAACGGTGCCTACGGATTCCACCGGAGTTGCTCATATTCTGGAACATACCGTCCTTTGTGGTAGTGAGCGTTTCCCGGTTCGTGATCCATTCTTTATGATGATCCGTCGATCGTTAAATTCCTTTATGAATGCGTTTACCAGCAGTGACTGGACAGCGTATCCCTTTGCTTCCCAGAACAGGAAAGACTTCGATAATTTGCTCGAGGTGTATCTGGATGCTGTTTTCTTTGCAAACCTTCATCCGTTGGACTTTGCGCAGGAAGGTTATCGCATCGAAGTGAAAGACCCTAAAGACGCTGCGAATAGTGAATTGGTTTATAAGGGCGTGGTCTTTAATGAAATGAAAGGGGCGATGAGCTCACCGGTTAGCAAGTTGTGGCACACAATGAGCTCTCATTTGTATCAACAGACTACATATCACTTTAACAGCGGTGGTGAGCCAAAGAATATTCCTGATTTGTCGTATGATGAGTTAAAGGCTTTTTATAAGAAGCACTATCACCCAAGTAATGCAGTATTCATGACGTTTGGAGACATACCAGCATCCGAGCATCAGCAAAAATTTGAAGAACTGGTCTTGAAGCGCTTTGAGCGGAGTGAGCATGATATTCATGTCGGTTCAGAAACCCGATTTGATGCGCCTGTTCAAGTAGAAGATTTTTATCCCTCTAGTGACCCGAATGATCAGACTTCCGTTATTCTGGGCTGGTTATTAGGTGCGTCCACTGATCTTCAGGAGCTTCTGGCGGCCCAGTTTGTGTCAAACCTGTTGTTGGATAACAGTTCGTCTCCGCTTCGTAAATACCTGGAAATTACTAAACTGGCTGAAACACCTTCGCCACTGTGTGGATTAGAAGATTCAAATCAGGAAATGGCTTTTCTTTGTGGCCTGGAAGGCATTAAGCCTGAAGATGCAGAGACCTTCGAACAAGACATTATGAGCTTGTTTGAAAAACTGGCTAAAGACGGGGTGCCTCTGGAACAGCAAGAAGCTGTATTGCATCAGCTTGAGGTGTCTCAGCGGGAAATTGGTGGTGACAGTTATCCGTATGGATTGCAGTTGATTTTGTCAAGTTTGGCAGCTGCCACGCATGGGGTCAATCCAGCCGATATTTTGGATATTGATCCGGTATTGGCAGAGCTGCGCGAAAAGATTCAAGATCCGAATTACATTAAGGGCTTAATTCGTCATTTCTTTATTGATAATCAGCATCGTGTACGACTTACGATGAAGCCAAGTGAGTCATTGGTTGAAGAAGAAAAGCAAGACGAGAAACGTCGCTTGGCTGACATAAAGAATGAAATGTCTGAGGAGCAAATCCAGGGCTTGATCGATGTTGCCCAAGAGTTAAAAGCACGTCAGGAGCAAGAAGACGATATTTCTGTCTTGCCTAAGGTAGAACTGACCGATATTCATTCGGATATCCCAAGGCATGATCCGGAAATTAACCCGGAGAAAGCGCTATACAGCTACCTATGCGGAACCAACGGTATCGCTTACCATCAGGCAGTGTTTGATCTGCCAGCGCTTTCTGAGAAGGAGTTGGGGTGGCTGCCTTTGTATACTGCCATGGTGACAGAGGTTGGCTATGGCGCTCTTGATTACGAGCAGGCTCAATTAAAGCAATCTCAAGTGGTGGGTAGCCTAAGTGCTTATTCGTCTTTGATGGTTGATTCAGACGG
>JBFHTA010000001.1:0-55291 GCA_041590855.1 Pseudomonadales bacterium | reverse complement strand
TATATTGTCGACAATATAATTTGGGCACGAAAATCCGCAATCATCATTTCAATGACTTCAGCTTTAAAGCATCTAAATTGAATACGATTACCTATTCAGCGGTTCTCTAGGGAACCTCTGAATAAGTCCCTCTCTGCTCAGGCCTATAAGAGAAATGTCTATTTGAGGCGCGGTTTTGAAGGCATAACGGGTTACGTCAAAAAGCCGCAACAAAAAAGAGGCATGTCTCTTAAGGCCCCGAAGGGCGGGGCTTTAAAAACGTTAGAACTGGTAACCACTTTATGTGTTGAGCTTCTTGAAAAGGTCTCGACATTCTCTACGAAGCTCGCCTTGTTCTGACGTTTTCGGGCTGACAAGGCTTCTAGCGCCCGCTGAGCTAGAGTGGACTTGTTCAGATGTTCCCTAGGTAAAGTGAGCATTTGGTGTTTCAGTGAGCTTCAATTTAACGATTTAATTTTATTGAGAGTTAAGAAAAACGCCATATTCAGCTGCTAAAGTATGGTTTATAGAGCGTATAAATTTCGTTGATACTTCTACAACAGATCGTTTTTTGATTTCTTAACGGACCATTTGTGAAGTTTGATCATTCCTGGCAAGCCTTGCTTAGGCCGGATGTAAGTTCCCATTATTTTCCGAACTTTCATCGTTGGCCGTTTAATCCCCAAGTCACAACCTATGACCCGGTGAATTCGCTGTGGTTGAGTGAGTTATCCCGTTGGATTTACCGGCACGATCGTGATCCTTATCGTAGCGCGTTTGGTGCCAGCATGGTGCACCCTGAACTGGAAATGATTCAGCTTCGGGAAATGTACTTTATTGAAGAGCAGGGTATGCAAGCCTCCTTACTGGTGTCTTCCACCAGGCCCCATTGGGCGGTGTTGGTGTTTCGCGGTTCATCCGAGCCCACCAATTGGGTGTATAACTTCAAGACCAATATGGCCCCATGGTTTGGTGGCGGCTTGGTTCATCAGGGATTTTTGGAAGCTCTGATTAGCATCTGGGAACCCATTCGTCATCGCTTGAGGCGGATTCGTAAAATGCCGTTGTTCTTTACGGGACACAGCTTGGGAGGCGCATTGGCAACGTTAGCGGCTGCGGATTATCAACCCGGTGCGCTTTATGTTTACGGCGCTCCTCGTGTCGGAGACAGCGGATTTGCCTCCAGCTTACGTGGCACGCCCGTCTATCGGGTGGTAAATCATAACGATATGGTGTGTTGGTTGCCGCCATCAACGCCGCCGTTTCGTTTTCGTCATGTGGGCGAACTCCATTACTTTTCTTACTCAGGCAATAAATATGTGAATCCGGATGACAGTTTCATTGAATACGACCGGAGGATACGCTTTGGCGAAGCAAAAGCGGATATGCACGAACGAAACTGGATGGACCCGCCAAAACGCCTGTCTGATCATTCTCCTATTAACTATTCGGCGAATATCTACAAGGAAGTGATGGAGCACCCGTTATACCGGAAATGGTTGGAGTAGCGGTTTGATGTGACGTTGCCGCATCGTCATACATTGTTAATACCCGTTCGCGCTCGGTTTTAGATTGTTCCGACAGGGTCGAAACTGCGTCATAAAAGCGCGGAAAATCATACTCGCAGGCGCGTATCCATTGTTTGAAGGCTGGTACCCAGTGATTATAAGTGCTGACCAGGGCAAGACGAGCGTTATTTACGGGCTGGTTGAACCAGTGATCGTAGCCGTTGTAGCCGTTCCATTTTGTCGCTTTCAGAGTCTGATAATTGTCCGTTAACTGATTTAGCGCTTCTTCTTTGAGTGACAGTTTTTGTGCTTTGGGGAGATCCTGTTGGTAAATTTCTTTCAGGGTTTGCTGGGTGTCTTGTAAAAGTGCGCGGAAATCCTGTGAACGCTGTTTTCTTGCCTGGAAGGTTTGCAGTAATTCTGGTTGGCCATCTAGCCACAGTTCAATGCCGGTTTCTTCAACGGCGGAGGCGAAACTCTCATTAAAAGTGCTGTCGCCCTGTAAGTATAAAACCTGATGCGCCAGTTCATGGAAAATCAAAGCGTGCAGTCCGATCTTATCCCGTCTGAAAAAGGTGGAAAGTACCGGATCATTAAACCATCCAAGGGTGGAATAGGCGTCAGCCCCGCCGACATGAACATCCATATCACCTTCGTCATGAATGCCTTGTGCGTAGTTCTTGGCGGCTTCTTCACTGTAGTAACCTCGATAGGAAGCGCAGCCAACAAAGGGGTAGCACCATTGCCTTGGGGTCAGGGAATCATTGGGGGCTGCCACCACGCTCCATACCGGGTAGGGGCGATCCAATTGCACGTATTTCCGATAGTTGGTTTCTGCCTGGGGAATGACCAAGGTCTGTTCGGCAAACTCCAGCGCTGTCAGTACTTCCGACAATCTCTGTTTTAATTTGGGGTCGGTAGACGGGTCTTCGATCAGCTCATCAATCGGTTCCTGGCTGGCCATGATCTCGATATGCCCCTGCACGGCTTGCCCGTAGTAGCTGATTTGCTCACACCCTTGAAGTAGTGCAACAGCCAGAAACAGACTGATAAGAGCAATTGCTCTAAATGTCGACTCGTTGGGGTTTTTACTTTTTCCTACAAAACTTAACGCGCTCATGGGGTTTGCTCTTTGGATGGTTGATGTATATTGGTGGTTAATAAATCACAAAAAGTGTCGTGTAATAACAATAATAAAGGAGTTACGACATGAGCCCCTCTGCTTTTTTGTCGGTACAGTCCGAGCTTGCCGGTAAACACATCTTAATTACCGGAACTACCGGTTTCCTTGGTAAAGTTGTGCTGGAAAAATTACTGAGAAAAGTTCCGGATGTCTACCAAATCAGTTTGTTCGCTCGTCCCAATCAGCAATTCAAAAGTGCAAAAGAACGCGTCATTAACGAAGTAATATCCAGTTCGGTGTTCGACACTCTCAGAGCCAGCATGGGTGATCTCTTTGACGAGTTTATCGAAAGTAAAATTACGGTGGTAGAGGGTGAACTGACCAAACCCGGTTTAGGTATGCCTGCGGCCCAATTTCAGGCGTTGGCAAATGACATCGATGTTGTCATTAATTGTGCTGCCAGTGTTAATTTTCGTGAGGCTTTGGACACGGCTATTCGTATCAATACCTTATCGGTAGAAAATCTGGTTGAACTGATCAATGCCGGAAATGGCATGCCGATGGTGCAAGTCTCAACCTGTTATGTGAATGGTCATAATACCGGTGATATTGATGAGCATGTGTATCCGCCCAAGTCTGAAGACATTAAAGCCTTTGATGACGGCAGCTTTCATGTCCGGCCGTTAATCGAGCGTTATTTGATGGAATGCCAGAAGATCAATATTTCCTCCCGATCCAAAGATGAGGCCGAGCGTGCAAAAGTTCGTTTGGGCGTAAAAGAAGCCCGTAAACATGGATGGAACGATACCTATACCTTTACCAAGTGGATGGGCGAACAGCTCCTGATACAGCAACTCAAAGGCTCCGGGTTAACCATTGTTCGACCATCCATTATCGAAAGCACTGTAGCTGATCCGGTGGCGGGTTGGTTGGAAGGCATTAAGGTCGCTGATGCACTGATTTTCGCATTTGCCAGGGGGAAGCTCAGTTTCTTTCCGGGGGACGATAACGGCATACTCGACGTAATTCCGGCCGACTTAGTAGCTAATAGCATTATCTTGTCAGCAGCAGAACAATTGGCTAACCCCAATAACTATCGGATTTACCAATGTTGTAGTGGCCGTGACAATCCAATTCAGCTGCGGGATTTCATTAATCTGGTAATGGAAGAGTCTCATCAGAATTATCGCAATTACCCGAAACTGTTTAAGCGCAAACCTTCCGCGCGATTCAGAACCGTCAGTAGTTTTGCGTTCCAGAGTTTTATGCGTGGTTTACAGGTTGCAGCTTTCTGTCGGGGCGTTTTTCAGCCCAAGCTACGCCGGGCAATGACAGAAAAACTGTCCGTTACGCGTGAGTTAGCAAAGATTTACGCCTTTTATACTGCGCCACAGTACCGTTTTGACAACTCCCAGCTCAAACAACTGTGGCGTCGTTTTTCCATAGAAGATCAGAATGATTATGTGGTCAGTGCCAAGAGTTTTGAATGGAAGGAGTATATTGCCTCAATACATTTGAGCGGCTTACATACGTATGTGTTGGAAGAGCGTGCAGCTTGAATTGATATTTGAAAGCTTGAAAGCAACAAACCCGATCGTGTGATCGGGTTTGTTATGCCTCGTTCTTTGTTACTCCGGTTTTTCTTATTTGTAACTAGGCTTGATGCTTGGCGTTGAGCCAGGTTTATGTGTACGTGTATTGGCAGGAACAGCGAAGGCTTCGAATCCTTCTTCTATAATCTCTCCCTCTTCATCACCTTCGACAATGCCTTCAACAAAGTTCTGTACAGACACCACCGTCGGGTTCAAGTTAGCATCGACTTCAATATTAAACACCGCCCACTCTTCGGTAAGTTGGTTTGTGGCTTCAGTGGGAGAAAAGAAGGTTTCTTCTTCTCCGATGGTTAGTTTCACCCGGGCAGGGGAGCTAACAATATCTGACTCACCAGAGTATTTGTGTACCAAATATTGATAGGTACCTGGGTATGGGAAACGAGGAATGGAGATAACTTCCGGGCCAAAACTGTTGGTATCGTCGACATCCAGATCCATGACCACACCGTTGACTGTTACGGGATGGTTTCCGTAATAAACATGGAATTGCTCGGTGCCTTCTGCGTTAGCCGGACCAAATAGATGGGAATCCAGGTCGTCTGGATGTTCTCCCCAAGTTAGAGAGATGTTCACGGCATCCGGTGAAAGAACAAGACAATTGTTTGTGATGTCAGCATCAGTGTTACCCGTGTTTACTTCCAACGTATTACTGATCGCACCATTGCGGGCACTGACCAGGACTTCAGAATTGAAACGGGCAGGAAGTGAAAACAATCCGTCTGTATTGCTGGTGGTATTAGCGCTTCCTATGTAGTCCACCCCTTGCGATGTGACGTTGGCGTTTCCAACGGGTTCCCCGGCTTCGTTAACGATGCAGCCGTTAATGTTAATAGTTTCATAGACTTTATCGGCATTCCAAACTGTGAAGTGACTTACCGTACCTTCGTAGACATAGGTGTTATTCGCAAGCTGCGTTAAGGTGGCAGTGCCTTCTTCTACCCAGAAACCCGTTGTTTCGTCGAAATAGAATAACGGGATTGTGGCATCAGCCGTATTTGGATTCACGCCTGATGCTAAAGGAATTCGTATTGTCGCTGTTTGGTTTTCTGCCAGGTTTAGCTCCTGACCTGTGCTGTCTTCAAAAACAGCACTGATCGCACCAAACGACTCAATCAGGCTGATACCGCCTTGATCGTTGATGGTTTGATAGTTACCTGGCATTAAGGATGGATCATTGCTTGGGTCAATAATGGTTAGACGTCCACTTACGTCACCTTCAGGGGCGTTACCATCGCTATCGACCAGTGAATTGGCGGTTAACTCGATCACGGCTGTATTGTTAAGCTCTATCGTGCTGTCTGTGGTCGGGTCGAAATCAGCATCAACATCTACAGGTTGAAGTGCCAGGTTTCCTGCTGCGACTCTGCTTTCCTGATCGTCATTCTGAATGATAATGGCATATTCACCGTACTCATCGCTTTCGCCAGTAATGACTAAACGAGTTGGTATAACGTCATAGGAGAATGAGAACTGACCATTGCCATTGGTCGTCGTTTCACCAAGCTCTGTGTTTACGTCATTAATTACACCTGCGACGCTGATTGATGCACTATCAACACGCTCACCTGTGTAAAAATCAACAGCCGTACCAGAAACGGTAAATGCAGCCTCATTATCGCCGGCATTTTTATCAGAATCTGAATCGCTACAACCGACTAATGCTGTTGATGAGATGATTGCGGTTAGCAATAGCGATTGACTAAAACGGGTCCCTTGCATAGATGATTTCATAGACGCTCCTTATGTCCATATCCTTTGGTACGGAAAGATTAAAGGAGGACTAGTGTCTAGAGATCATTGGAGTTCAGTTAGAACTAAATAAATTTGAAGTGGGTCACAAAGGTAATGAGGGAGAATAGTTATATCTTATACTTATGTATGAGTCTTGGATGTAAAAATAAAAGGGCCGCATCACAGAATGAAGCAGCCCAACGTTCTAGTCAGCAATGATTATGTGTTAACAGCAGCCACCAGACTCACCGGAAGACGCAGCAGTCGCTGTATCGTATGGCAGCGAGGTACCGCAGCCGTCGAAGATACCGTAGTGTTTGTCCCAGTTGCCGATAAATTCAAAGTGTTCTTTGAAGCGGGTGTCGTGCAGCATACGCCAAGTATTGCCACAGACCGGGAAGACTTTTCCGGTTTCAATGAAGTGATGCTTGTCCAGAGTGAAGGCTTCCGGCAGATTAGGCATATCGCCTTTATAGATGACGGCCTGGCCGTAGTCTTCACAGGCAGGTTCCAGTTCGTCGAGCTTGAACAGGCGATAGGTTGCAGAGAAGAACTGGATGTTGCCTAACTTTTCTTTAATGGCTTCGTTGTTGATGCCAAGTGGGCGGTCTTCTACCAAACGTGGGTCCAGGAATCCACATTGTTTGGCCAGGTTTTGGAAGTCGTTCCAGTATAAAGCGCCACTCAAACACTCGCCGTAGAGTACCGGATCATTGATCAGTTCTTTAGGTACACGACGGTCGGAGTAGACGTCTGAGAAGTAGATTTCACCGCCCGGTTTCAACAGCTTGTAGGCTTGTTTAAGTACTGCTGCTTTGTCCTGACACAGGTTAATCACGCAGTTGGAAACAATAATATCGAAGCTGTTTTCTTCCAGCCCAAGGTCTTCAAGGCTTTCCAAATAGCCTTTTTTGAATTCCACATTGGAAGCCTGATAGCCAAACTTGTCTGCATGATAGTCGATGTGTCGATTGGCAACGTCTAGTTGTTCGTCGGTCATGTCGACGCCAACTACATAGCCATTTTCACCCACCAACTGGGCAAGTACATAACAATCGCGGCCTGAGCCACTGCCAAGGTCAAGAATGCGGGCACCTTCCAGTTTTTCCGGCGCAACCAAGCCACAGCCGTAATAACGCGTCAGTACTTCGTCATGTACATTGGCGAGGGCTTTCTTCACGAAGCGAGGCATGTTGGTATCGGTACAGCAGGCATCGGTTTTTAGATCATCGCTGCTTTGAAGGGTTTTGCCATAGTAATCCTGTACTTCTTCGCGCATTCAAAACTCCGGGGTCGTTAGCTATCAAAAGAAAGTCTACATCATAAGCGCCTAATACAAGGCTGTGAACACGTAGAGCGGGTTTATTCGCAGGAGTAGACAAGAGAATACCGGATAGGTTCGATGAAACAAGAAAATTAATCGGGTGATGAATAGTGAAGGAGATAGGATGCTTGCCATTGCCAGGCAGAATACTTGGCAATGGCAGGCGAGTTGAGACTTTATCAAGTCAGAAGAAGGGCGTTACTGTATCCAAACCCACTGTTGGGTTTTTCCGCCATGGTAGCCCCAGATATGCGCATCACTGCCACGGTAGCTCCAGGTGTTGCCTCCGTCGATGTCCAGTGCTTTTCCGGATGAATGCTTAGGACGGAAGGAGTTGCTGGCACCTCGATCCCAACGTTGGTTATTGCCTGTGTGGCAGCTCCAAAGATGGACGTCGCTACCATTGCCGGTGCCACCGCCAGAAACATCGACACATTTGAAACGGGCGGCTTTGCTGTGAATTCGGCCGAGCGAATCCTGATACCACTTTTGGTAGTCGTCGCTTTGGCAGCTCCATTGGTGTACGTCTGTGCCGTTAGAGGTGCCTTCGTCTTCAAGATCCAGGCAGTAGCCTTTGCCATTTTTTAAACGACGGTATTCAAAGGGTTTGACTTGCCCAACTGAGGTTTGTACTTCAAAGGTGCCGGATTGTCCGGAAGCATCGGTGGCAGCCACAAGCATGTACATGCCTGCATTCAGAGTAAGGCTGATGCGGGCATTGGAACCGATGCCTGAGTCGTCATCCGCTGCGATTTGTTGGCCGTTGGCGTCCAGTAGGTACAGGTAGGCGTCCTGAGAGGAGCGAAGGTCTAGGGTAACCGGGCCTGTAGTATCAACAATCAACTCCACCAGGGGGTTGTTTTTGCTCGAAATGGAACGGCCACCAGAGTTACTCCAGCTACCTTGTACCTGTGTGCCTGGTTCAGGTTCGGCTTCAGGAAGCCAGCGATCGTAAATAGCCGGTGTCCACCAGTACCACATTTGGGTTTTACCGCCGTGGTAAGTCCAAAGATGGCTGTTGCTGCCATCGGTACTGTTACCGCCGCCGCTGATGTCCATTGCCCTGTGTTGTGCATGGGCTGGTCGGAACGAGTTGTTGGTGCCACGCTGCCACTGTTGGTTGGCGCCGTTATCACAGTTGGCAAGGATGATGTCTGTTCCTTCACCAGAGCCTGAGTTTTCGGCTTCAATACAACGGCTTGGGTCCAGCTTGCTGTGTAAGCGGCCTAACTCATCCTGATACCATAATTGGCTATCGATATCTGCCGGGTCAGTGTGACAGCTCCATTGATGAACAGGGGTTCCTACCGAGGTGCTGCGGCCTTCAAGATCCAAACACTTGCCTTTTCCGTTTCTTAGCTGACGGTAAACCACTTGAGAGCTTTCTGTCGGGTAATCAATGCTCGGGGCATCGCCCTGTTGCCATTGACCTTCTACCGCTTGATCGGTGTAGTTCAACCAGGCGGATTGGTTGCCTTTCGCTTGCGTCAATAAGTAGTTTTGATAGCCATTTTTCGGCAGACCAAATTGACCGTTGAACTCGGTAGCACAGACATTAAAGCCTTCTGACCAAGGGCCGCTGGTGGCGGATACTTGCCATTGTCCGGCGCTGTCCAAACATACGTATGGGCGAGTCTGATCACAACTCAGGTCGTTAAAACGGCCATTGCCATTGTGCTCGGCGCAGTCTTCGTTACCAACATTATTAGGCTCGTTGGTGTTCCAACTCCATATAGCTGCTGCATGTCGTGAGTCGTCGTGATCCAACTGGTCGAGGCCAACCACACCAACGCCACAGTCAGTGAGCGTTTTCATATAAGCGGCATCAATGGCCTTTGGTGGATCGCCAAACCAGTCGCTAAGTGTTGTGGAATCTTCATAGATGCGTGTCAGTCGAGACGTAAGCACACTTGGGTTAAAACTGTTGTTCTGGCAATCCGGAGCCGGAGACAATTCGCTGTTGTCGGTTGAGAACAGATGACCAAACGCATAGTTTGCGTAAGAGGTGCCTTGGGCGCTGCTGCAACTGCTAACGCCGTAAATTACGATTTGCTTACCCGCATTGAGAATGTCGGCCTTGCTGACATTCATCGGAAAAGATTCACCACATTGGTTTGGTTGGTAAATCTTGTCGCCGAAGTATTTGTCGAAAATGGTCGACATCTCACCATAGTGATTGTCCATGTGGTCTTCGATGTATAAGAACACCACCTGGTTGTTGTGCTCGGGGCGGCGAATCCAGGTGTTGATTTCACCGATACGCTCTTCAATTCGCCCGTCAAACTCGCTGCAACCTGTGTGATCGTTGGTGCCATGACAAGCGATCAGTTCACTGCTGAACCAATGGGTGTCCAGCTCTAACAAGCGAACCCCCATATCCAATTGTTCGGTAATGCTGTGGATGTGGTTTGGGTCGTAATAGCTGCCCAGGTTAGCGTAATGACTGGCATTGTAGGAGTTATGCGTCATCAGCATGGTGGCTTCAGACATCGGGCTGTGCTTGTCGATCTCTGATTGCAACATCAGCGCTTTGTATTGCCAACTGTCGAGGTAGGATTCGACGGCTGCATCCGCCATTACCAGAGAAGTCCAGACGCTTCCCAAAGACATCAAAGCCAAGGCTTTGGTGGTTTTAGGGTATTTTGACATAGTGTTTTACCTAGTATTTTTATAATTATTTGAGGTTTTAGAATATATACGAAAAGTAACGGGCTAATGATGGCACGGATTGCATGACACCAGGATGGCATATATGGCCATTTGACTTACCTTTTACGCTAAAAGTATGAGCGGGGTAACTTGAGACATACAGAGGGGCAGACAGGCTATCTGTAATCGTCTGAGGTTGACTTATTCAGAGGTTTCCTGGTTTTGATCCTTTTGTTTCTTTTCCCGGGCGCGGTTGGCGTTGTCGGTAAAACGTTTCATAGCTTCAGCGCTAAGCATGGGAATACTGTCGTCGCTTGAACGTCGATTTGAGGAAGGGCTGCGATGACCTTTTGGAGTACTGCACATGTGTCTTTCTCCGTTATAGGTTTTTACTCAAAAGGTTTTTCTCATATGTGCTCGTTTTTTCATTCTCGCTTATTCATGGTCGTTTATTCATTGCATGTCGGCTTTATAAACGCTGGATTCCGGGTGAAAAGCTATCCAGGCAAACCAGAAGGCGGTTAGCGTCGTTACGGGCTGACCTTTGGTATCTTCTGCCCGGGCGCTTTGCGCTTCCTTGTTATAGAACACGCGGAAAGTTTTCCCGTTCAGAGTGTCCTCAAATTGTCCTGGGGTTTTGGCTAATTCACTGAAGGGATACGCTTTGTATTTACCGTTAACTTCAATGCCCATCACCAGCGCTTTAGGGTGGAAGCGGTCATCTTTGTGGTTGACCGGAAAATAGGTGCGCCGAGAGTGTTCGTAGTTAGGGTAGGGGGTGTTCTGGTAGTTGCGCCAATAGCCTGTGTCATCTGACAGAACTAACGTTGTCGGGTATCGCTGTTTCCATTCCCGCCAATAGGTGTGTTCTACGGGGATGCGCTCCAACGTCTTGCCTTTTTCCGGGCCACTGATGTCTCTGCCTTCAATTTGCGACCAAAGTGATTCGGTTTCCTGGTCATACATTAGAAGGTCACTGTTGTATAGCAGGCCAGACACTCCAAAGGTACGTCTGTCGTTGCCGTTTTGGGCATCAAACACAATGCCGGTTCCACACAAAGGGCAGAAGCTGACAGTAATTGGATGCCCATCGAGTTCATCATTAACCAATTCGTGATAATTCAATATATTGATCGGATAGGCCCTGGCTTGGCCTTTGTATTCTATACCCAGTACTTTTGCTGTCTCATCCAGTCCGGCTTGACTGGCGGTTATGAACTTAGGGTCATGTATCGCTGGAATACCGTCTCTGGGCGGACCGCCGTGCATGATTTCATTGATGGGTACTAGCGGGGATTCAATCGTGAAGCCGTTCATTTCCATCATCGAATAAACGGCTGTACGGAGCAGAGGAAAGCTCAGTACGAGTAGAGCGGGGTAGATGAACCAACGGCTTCTCAGAAAGCTTAATCGCTTATGAAGGCCAGGAAGACGAGAAAGAAAGAATGAATCAGGCATGCTAAATGCCTCTTGGTTGTGGGTGAGTGTTGGTTACTGTTTTGAGTGGTTACTGTTTTGAGTGGTCGCTGTTTTTAGTGGTTAATAATTGGACAGGAGCCGCCGTGAATAGTTCGATCATGTGATATTTTGATGAGCTGAGGATCAGTCGGGATTGAGCTTGGCAAACGGCGGTGCCTATGTGTGAGGTTTCCTAAGAAACTTGGGTAATCGTGCTTCGGAAAGTGTCTACTTCCGACTCGGACAAGGTTTTTGGCATGGTGATTTCAAAACAGGTACCACCGTATTCAGAATCAATACAGCGAATGCTACCGGACAGGGCTTGAGTGACCAGGTTATAAACGATGTTCAGGCCTAATCCCAGTCCGCCTTTGTTGCGTTTTGTGGTGTAAAAGGGCTCGAAAATCCGTGCTTGCTCATCTTGTTTGATACCAATACCGTCGTCGCTGACAGTAATGATAATGGCGTTTTGATCCTCAGGTAGTTCGGCCTTCAGATAGATATTGCCGGCCTGATCCTGCTCAAAGGCGTGTAACGCAGCATTTTCAGTGAGCGATTGAAGTACTTTGTAGAGTGAGCTTTCGAAGGTTTCTATGATCAGGTTGGTAGGACATTCAATGTGGATGGTTAAACCGCCTCGCAAGTTACCGCCAGCCCATTGATTGACGTGCATAAAACATTCCTGTAGCTCTACCGGTTTGATGCTTTCAATGACCTCTTCTTTTACCGACAGCTCTTTGAAGGTGTTGATCATGGCACTGATGCGGTCAATGTTGTCTTCACTTATGGCTGCCAAAGAATGCATGCTATCCAGGTGGGTGTTCAGGGTGTCTTTGGTTAGCTGCTGATTGTCGATGGCAGCTCGAATTTGGTCGACAAAATCAGATATGGCACTGACCGAGGTTTTACACACGCCCAGTGGTGTATTTAATTCATGGGCCAGCCCCACCACCATACCGCCGGTGGCCAGCATTTTTTCTTTAACGATCAATTCTTTTTGAGTGTCTTGCAGCTGTTCGATCATGTTGTTCACATTGGCTAAAGCAATCGACAACTCCGTGTTGGACCGTTGCAATTCTTCGGTGCGCTCGGACACCTTGGTTTCCAGCTCCTTGTTCAGAATGGCCAGCTGTGATCGTTCTGATTTCAGCTCCACTTCAATTTGTTTTCGGTTTTCAAATTCATTTTTTAAGTTGTTCTTCATCTTGTTGAGCGCGGTGGTGACGGCTTCCAGCTCATCTTCTTTATGATTTCGATGAAGTTCGAAGGGTTCGGAATCGAGTGAATCAAAGGAGAGATTACGTGTGTATTTGGCTAAGGTGATCAGATGTCGGGTAATCATTCGGTGAACCAGCATCATAATCAGAATGGAAACCATAAAGGTGTTGAAGAACTGGATCATCAGGATGTTGATGGTCTTGTCTTTCAGGCGTTGGTATACGTAATTGAAGTCGATTTGAATAAACAGCGTGCCCAGCTCTTTTTGGTTGTAAATCAGAGGGTAATCCACCAGTTCTGAATATTTGCTGCGCTTGGGGTCGCCTTCAGAAACGCGCTCCCCCCCGTTTAGCACCACATAGGCGTAATTGATTTCCGGATAATTCAACAGCCCCTTGAGCTTGAGCTCTACCTTGGGCCAGTCGAATTCCCAAAGATCCAGGGTTAATTCTTTTAAATCCACTTCCTGAATGCGTTCCTGATGCTCCTCTATGGCTTTTAAATCCTTTTGATAATCAATATAGAGCAGGAAACTGGACGTAATCAGGGTAATGAACGTACTAATAAACAGCACAATCAGCAAAAGACGAATGCTTAGCTTGGAAGGCAGGAGGCGTTTAATGTGCTGCAATCTTGTGTGCTCCTTGTACTTAAATCAACAAACGCGAGTTGACAAGTTTCCCTTAGGTTAATGGCTTATGGAAGGTATGATGTTTTTCCAAGTGTAGATTACTTCTTTCACTTTGGCTGAAAAATTATGAATGGCGTTGATTTATACTTTCTATATTAAGTGTTTGGATTAGTTGTTGTTTTTGGGGTTGTAAGGGATGAAATACACAACGTTGGCTTCCTGGTCGTTAGCGATTGTCAAAGCATTGGATGCTGCTGGTGTTCAGAGTGAGGCTTTACTTGAGCAGGCAGGCATTGATGCCAGAGCGATTCAGTCGAATCCGGAAGCTCGAATCCCGATAGAACAGATGACCCGGTTGTGGCAGTTGGCAGAACAGGCCACTCAGAATCCGGCGTTTGGATTACGGGTCGGGATGAATGTGAATCCATTGCATTTTCGTGCCTTGGGGATGTTAATGATGACCTCTGGTTCGTTAGCGGAAACCTTCGATAAAGTGGTGAAGTATTATTCTGTCATCAGTAATACCGGACAAGTGTCTGTTGAGCGAACACCCGAGTTAATTGGTTTTCAAATCCGCCCCTTGGAAGGGGTGATGATCAGTTCATTAGCGATTGATGCGTTTTTTTCCAGCGTGGTGGTGTTATGTGAGCAAATACTGCATTCGCGTGCCTTTGTTTCGTCGGTACAGTTGATGAAGCCCACCCCGAAAAATTCAGATCCTTGGCGGGAGTTCTTTGGCTGTGATCTCCTGTTTTCTGCGACGACCAATTGCTTATGGATGAAGCGGGATGTTCTGGAAGCTCACTCTGCATTCAGTGACAGCCGCATGGCCATGTATTCGGAAAACGTAATTCAGGACTATCTTAGCTCGATAGAGCAAGGCACCTGGCGGGATCGGGTATATCAGGCCATTCATGCCGCTTTCACACATGGTGAACCCAAATTGTCCGATATTGCTGAACAGTTGAATCAAAGCGAACGTTCACTGAGTCGCCGACTTAACGCAGAAAACACCAGCTTTCGGGAGTTACTGGGCGAGAAGCGCAAAGAGCTGGCGCATTTTTACCTTACCAACACCGATCTGGCTGTCACGGAAATCGCTTATAAATTAGGGTTCAGCGATGTCAGTAATTTCAATCGAGCCTGTCAGAGCTGGTACGGCTGCGCCCCTTCTGCCTATCGCAAACGTCAGCCATGACGATCTGTTACAAGATGCACTTGTAACCGGGATGGCTTCAATTTTGTCGTGGTAACTAAATCCATGCAGGTAAGGACAAGCAATTGGCAACTCAAGACCAGCCAGTCAAGGTAGCTTTCTTTACTATTCAGGACTTATCAGGCGGACCCTGGAGGCACCAACGATGAAACAACATCTGTCTCTGTGTGGTTGCGAGTAAGCTGCAGTGAGTGTAAGAGGTGAAATTTTGAAGTCAGTCAGTAAAACAGTATTCACTTTGGGGATTATAACCGCGCTCTGGGGGTGTGGTCAGAATAATGATGAAACCGGTTCCTCAGATCAGGTAGCGGATGAGCACGGGTTTACGCCAGCAACGTCATATACCAAGCAGCATCAGCACTCGGTGCTGGAGTCTTTGCCATTTGAAGATACTGAGGATTTCAGTCAATCGAAACGAGGCTTTATTGGTAGCATTCCCGGTTTGCAGGTGAAAAATGCTCAAGGTGGGACGATTTGGGATACCACGGCCTACGATTTTGTCCAAGGTGATGCGCCTGACTCGGTGAACCCCAGTTTATGGCGGCAAGCGTCGCTCAACAATCTTCATGGGCTATATCAGATCTCGGACAAGATTTATCAAGTGCGTGGGTTTGACTTGGCCAATATGACCGTCATCGAAGGTCAAACAGGTTGGATCATCGTTGACCCATTGACCACGGCGGAAACGGCCAAAGTCGCGTTAGATTTTGTGAACGAGAAGCTCGGTGAACGTCCGGTATCCGCAATTCTCTTTACCCACTCTCATATCGATCATTTTGGTGGTGCCTTGGGCATTGTTTCAAACGATGAATTGGCGCAACGGCCCATTCCGATTGTTGCGCCTGCCGGGTTTATGGAAGAAGCAACCAGTGAGAACGTGGTGGCTGGTATGGCCATGGGGCGTCGTTCGATGTTTATGTACGGTAAGCGTTTGCCTAAGTCGGAGCGAGGCCATATCGGTTCTGGCTTAGGGAAAGAGCCAGCCTTTGGTTCCTTCGGTATTCTTGAACCGAACCTGACCATTTCAGAACCCACAGAAACGCATGTTATTGATGGCGTTGATTTTGAGTTTCAAGTGGTATCAGGTTCTGAAGCGCCTTCGGAATTTACTTTCTATATCCCGAAATATAAGGCGTGGTGTGGCGCAGAAATGGTTTCGCGAACCATGCATAATCTCTACACCTTGCGAGGCGCCAAAGTTCGGGATGCGCTCAAGTGGAGTAGTTACATCAATGATGCCATCGAGTACGCTGAAAAAAGTGAGTTGTATTTTGGTAGCCATCATTGGCCTATTTGGGAATCCGACAAGATTATTAATTTCCTAAAAGCCCAAAGAGACACCTATAAATACATTCATGATCAAAGTGTTCGCATGCTGAATGCAGGTTTAACTCCGGATGAAATAGCAGAAGAGCTGACCTTACCTCCGAGCCTGGCTAAGAATTTCTCCAACCGAGGGTATTACGGCACCGTTAAGCACAATGCCAAAGCCATCTATCAAGGCTATATGGGCTGGTTTGATGGCAATCCGGCGCACTTGGACCCATTGCCACGTACTGTGTCTTCCTCGAAGTACATCGACATGATGGGTGGAGCAGATCAGGTGCTCAGTAAAGCTCAAGAATCATTCGACCGAGGTGAATATCGCTGGGTGGCGGAATTACTGAATCATCTGGTGTTTTCGGAACCCGATAACCAGGCGGCAAGAGCGTTATTAGCCAACACCTATGATCAGTTAGGCTATCAGGCAGAATCTGGCCCTTGGCGCGATGTTTACTTAACCGGTGCCTATGAGTTGAGACACGGGGGGCCGGAAAAAGGTGTTGATATTGCCATGATGAAGGGGGTGTTAAGAGAAGCGCCTGTTGAGAATTTCTTTATCTCCATGGCATCTCGATTGATTGGACCGGACGCCTTTGGTGAAGATTATAAAATCAATATCACCTTCACTGATCTTAATGAAAACTATGTATTGTGGATTGAAAATGCGGTACTTCATCATCAAAAAGCGGATGTGGCTGGCGATGCTGATGCGACCTTAAAAGTGACACATGAGCTGTTTCTTAACATGGCCATAGGTGAAGCCGGAATTAAAGACACCTTGTTTTCCGACGATCTGGAAGTAGAGGGCAGTACACTTGATCTGGTGAATTTTTTCCGGTTGTTTGATCAACCCAAAGGTGTGTTCAATATTGTTGAGCCTTAATTTACTACGCGTGAAGTGCTATTTATTCATGTGCTATTTATTCATGTGATTTTTTGCGTGTAGTACTATGCTGTGACCCGTTGCCATTGGCGGCTTGTTAAACTGAGCAAACATTGAATCAGTTAAGTTAAATCAGTTAACAACAGGAGCAAACAATGGCACGGGTATTAATGATTACAGGCGACTTTGTTGAAGATTACGAAAACATGGTGCCGTTTCAGGCGCTCATCGCGATGGGGCACGACGTGGATGCGGTGTGCCCTGACAAGAAAGCCGGTGAATCCATCGCGACCGCCATTCATGATTTTGAAGGCGACCAAACCTACACAGAAAAGCGCGGGCACAACTTTGTACTGAACGCGGACTTTTCTTCTATCGACCTTTCTGACTACGATGCACTTTACTTGCCGGGTGGTCGGGCACCAGAATATCTTCGTTTAAATTCCAAAGTCATTGAAATCATTCAAGCCTTTGCGGCCAACAACCTGCCGATTGCAGCGATCTGTCATGGCGCTCAGCTATTAACGGCAGCAGGTGTGATTGAAGGTAAGAAAGTCTCGGCGTATCCTGCGTGTGCGCCTGAAGTGACTTTGGCCGGTGGTGAGTACGTATCACTGGAAATGGATCAAGCCATCACCGACGGTCAGTTAGTGACAGCCCCGGCATGGCCTGCGCATCCGGAATTCTTAAAGCAATTTACGGCGCTGTTTTAATCGTTTTATCGCAAAAGGAAGAGAATGTGTGTCAGTTGTTCATTAATGCCGATGAGTCGTTGTGGGTGAGTAAAACCCGTTCTTTACGAATAGATGGGGTGGTTACTTCTGTACGGTTGGAAAACTTCTTCTGGGACGTTTTGGAAGAATTAGCGAGCCGAGATGGCATGACCGTGACTCAGATGATTTCTAAGCTTTACTTGGAATCAATGGATGCGGAGCACGACATCAGCAACTTCTCTTCCTTTTTGCGTGTCTGTTGCGGGCGATATTTGTCGATGACCTCTGATGGTCTACTCCAACGTGATCTTAACGAACCTCTAGAGTCAGTCGATTCTTCTCGCTTGCTGAAGGAAGAGCAAGCCCACTCCGAATTACGTCAAACCAGACGACAAAAACAGGGGCAGACATTGAATTAATGTTTGTTCCTTATCTTCAACCACTGATCTTAGACGAACTGTTAAATAGGCATCGATCAATCATTGGTTCTTGATCCAAGAAAGCCTATGATGCTGAGTCTCTTTTCCTAACTTCAAAAGGCATTTCTTCATGGCGGTTGAGCTGGTCCAAACCGATAACGTGGTTGAGTTAATCCAATTGGCGTTGGCGCCGGTATTTTTGATTGTTGGTATTGGTCAGATTTTGAATGCAGTAACTGGCCGATTGGCGCGAATTATTGATCGTGCCCGTTATATTGATCAGAAATTGTTGGCCAAAGAATTAACCGCCAATAAATTGGTGAGGCGAGAACTGGCCTCATTAAAACGTCGCATGAGTTTCGCTAACTGGTCTATTACCTTCTTAACGGGTGCAGCCGTGATTATCTGTCTGGACGTCGTTCTGCTGTTGTTGAATGGATTGATTGACTATGACCTGCGATCCGAAATCATCATCTTATTTATGCTGACGATGCTAGGCATTACCGGCGGACTGTTGTCGTTTTTCTGTGAAGTGAGTGTCGCTACAGCAACGCTGAAGATTGAGACGTATGAATCTGAGGATGATAAGTAACCTTCCTGAAAAGACCTTAAAAGTAATGACCTTGATGATCATTGAAGAGTTTTTTGTTTATGAGTGAGAAAAGAATACAAATTACTTTGTCTGAGCGTGAACTAATTTATCTGATACAAAGTGGTGCTGCATTAGTTACCAATATTTCTGAGAGTGCTTTAACTACATATTGTGGGTTTAACAAAGAAGAGATTCTGGAGTTCTCAAGTAAGTTGAGAAAAATCGCTGATAAAGAAAATGTTCATTGGTAATGCGTAGTTGACAAGGCTTTCAAATGAAGCAACAGAAGCCGTCATAAAGTGGCGAGAGTCTAAAAGTAGCAACTAATCCTATAGCAATTACTTGTTCTTATTTTTGACTATTCCTCCTGATCATTCGATTTATGCTTGTGATGATCTCTATGCATAAACACATGCATAAGCGGGCAGGTGATGAGCACAACTATAGGAAGCCAGGCATCGAGTTCGGAAGGCTCTCCTTTCAGTAATAAGTAGCTAAAAACAGCTATCATACCAATACATGTCAGCATGGAAATGGACACTCTGGTGTGCGATTTGGGGTTCATAACGACTCCTTAAAACCAAAGTCTTCGTCTGTACAAGGCCGGCGACCATGTATCCAGTAGAGTTCATCTAATGCTTGAATACAGACCAGCCCTTCGCTTTCTGCGTTGACATAGGTGGTCGACATAATCAGTTGGGCAATGGCTTCCGCATGGCGCTCGTGTGTGTACAAATCCATTTGTATATGGGGAATTAACCGACCCTTGTTATAACTGTCGTAATATTTTCCCCGACCTTTAACGTGATAGACGGTGTATCCAATGACACCGTGCTTTTCCAGCGCTTGTTCAACATTGCTTAAACAAAGCTCATCAAAGATGGCTGTAACTTTTTTGAGAGACATTATTCTTCTCCTTCAACATGAAGTTGGCCCCGATACATTTGCATCTGACAATGGAACGGATAGCGACCAGGGCTGAGAGCGGGTAGTTTTATCTCCTTGACTTGATTGACGGGCAGTAACTCGTTTATTTCCAAATCCGGAAATATCAGGTATTCGGCGCAGGGTGATGGGTCCGTACGTAAAAACGACAGACTGGTTTCCCTATGTGCGGGAACGTTTATGACAGATGGGGTGTAAACGCCTCCTGCTACTTCAATTTTGTTTGGCTGATTCAGCACGTAATTGCGTTCTTTTGGTTGATACAGCCAGAACCACCACACAATAGCTACAATCAGCGCCAACCCCATTAGATTAATCCATAGCATTGTTAATTCTCCTAGTGTTCACTGGCTTTAAACCAACGCAAGCGGTTTGCGTTGGTAACAACGGTTACGGAAGAGAAAGCCATTGTCGCGCCTGCAATCACCGGGCTCATTAGTAAGCCAAAAAATGGATACAGCAGACCCGCCGCAATGGGGACGCCCGCTGAGTTATAAATAAAGGCCCCAAACAGGTTTTGTTTAATGTTGGTGAGTGTTGCTTTACTGATTGCGATGGCATCCGCTAAACCATGCAACGAGCCTCGCATTAGCGTAATGTCGGCGCTTTCAATGGCGACATCGGTTCCAGTCCCGATGGCAAAGCCTACGTTTGCTATTGCCAGGGCTGGTGCATCATTAATGCCGTCTCCGGTCATGCCGACAATTTCTCCCTTCATTTGAAGTGCTTGAATTTTTTGAGATTTGTCTTCCGGCAGAACTTCGGCGTAATACTCGGTAATTCCCACCTTTTCGGCGACGGCTTTTGCGGTGTTACGGTTGTCGCCGGTTAACATGATGACCTTTATTCCATTCGCTTGTAATCGCCGGATAGCTTCCACAGAGTCGTCTTTAATTGGGTCCGCAACTGCTATGATGGCAACCAGAATGTCATTTACTGCAAAGTACATCGGAGTTTTGCCCTCTTGCGCCAGCTGTTGGGCCTGATCGACATAACGCTTGATATCGATCTTGTTTTTCTGCATCAGCTTTTCATTTCCAAACAGCAGCTTCTTGGCATTGATACTGGCTTCAACACCATGACCTGCCAGGGTATTAAAGGAGTCGAGCGGAAGTAGTTCAAGTTGCTGTGCTTTTGCTGATTCGGTAATGGCCTGCGCTAGCGGGTGCTCTGAGCCGGACTCAAGGCTGGCCGCCAACTGAAGGACGGTGTCTTGCGACTCGTTTGCTGTCAGTACTATGTCAGTGACCTTGGGCTCACCGAGTGTAATGGTCCCTGTTTTGTCCAGAACCATGGCTGTGATCTTGGATGCAGTTTGTAAGGCTTCACCGTTTCGAATCAATACACCTGCTTCTGCTGCCTTTCCGACACCCACCATTACCGACATTGGTGTAGCAAGGCCCAGAGCGCAAGGGCAGGCAATGATCAGCACCGTAGTTGCCGATATGATCGCAAAGGCGATCGAGGGTTCAGGGCCGAAATTGAGCCAGGCCAGTGCACTAAGAATGGCAATTATCATGATAACCGGCACAAAATACGTTGAAATGACATCGGCCATGCGCCCAATTGGAGGTTTGGAGTTCTGGGCACGTTTTACCATGTTAATTATGCGTGCGAGTGCGGTATCTTTGCCGACACGAGTCGCTTCAAAAATCAGGCTGCCGGTTTTATTGATGGTGCCTGCCGAGATGTCATCACCGGGGTGTTTTTCGACAGGGATAGGTTCTCCGGTCAACATGGATTCATCAATGGCTGAAAGTCCTTCAAGAACAAGGCCATCGACCGAGATTTTTTCTCCGGGACGAACCCGGACTTTATCACCGATAAGTACTTGCTCTATGGGGATATCAATTTCTTGTCCATTTCTGATTACTCTGGCTGTCTTCGCTTGAAGACCTATCAAGCGCTTTATTGCTTCAGAGGTTCGACCCCGGGCTTTTAGCTCCAGCGCTAATCCCAGATTAATTAGGCCAATGATCATAGCTGTGGCTTCAAAATAAACGTGACGGGCCACCGTCGGTATCATATCCGGGAAGAGCACCACGGCCATGGAGTAAACCCAGGCAGTGCCTGTGCCCAGCGCAATGAGAGTATCCATGTTTGCGGAATGGTTTTTAAAGGATAGCCAGGCTCCACTATAAAAATGACGACCAGAGAAGATCATTACGGTCAGTGTCAGAAGGCCAACGATTAACCAAACGATGCGTTCGGTTGGGGTATTAACCGACATTTCACCTGTAATTAGGCCATAAGCCATCAGTGGAATTCCCAATGCAAGAGCAACGGCCATCTCGCTTAACAGGCGTTTGTAGTAGTCTGCATCTTCTTTTTCTTTAGCTTCGACGCCATCTGTGCTGTCTGTAGTGTTAGTGGCTTTTGCCTGATAGCCAGCATTATGTACGGCCTGAATCAATTGTTCCTGTGTTGCGGTACCTTCCACGAGGACGGTGCGGTCAGCGAAATTCATTTCTGCGTTGGTGACATTAGGTACCTGTTTTAACGCCTTTTCAATTTTTCCTACGCAGCTTGCACAGCCGGCGCCTTCGATCATCAGAACCATTTGATGGTCACGATCATTGATTTGGCTTGGGATGTCCTTTTCGGACGCAGCCAGCTCAGAGGCCGGCTTCAATACCTGAGTCATCGCTAATGCTCCTTCGTACTTTTGTACCGTATTTAGGGTATCTTCCTTTAGGTTAAACCTGTGAGTAACACACAGGTCAACAAGTTGTTAGTCGGATTTTGTCAAAACTCCTTTCTACGCAGCTATATTCAGTATAACGCTCCCAAAATCTGTACGGTTAAAGATGACAAAAATGTCATTTACGTGTCAGATCACTGAAAGTTCATGTTCTGTACAGTTTTGGAAACTGAAGACATGTGGCGGAGTAGTGTTATGAAAATCCCTTTCGTACGTTCCAAACGGCAGTTTGTAAAAGGGTTGGTGGCCGGTGGTGTGCTTATTGGAAGCTCGCCTTTTGTGAATCAAGCCTGGGCCAGGCAGACCTCACAGCCGCTTTCTACGGTGCCGGAACTTTCTGGCCCTGAATTTGATTTGGTGATTGCCGAGTCTGTTGTGAATTTAACCGGCGTGACGCGAACAGCGACGACGATTAATGGTTCATTACCGGCTCCTACGCTGAGAATGAAGGAGGGTGATACAGTCACAATTCGTGTGACAAATCATCTCAAGGAGTCGACCTCCATTCATTGGCATGGATTCATTTTGCCGTATCAAATGGATGGTGTGCCCGGTATCAGCTTTCCGGGGATAGAACCGGGTACAACGTTCACCTATACCTTTAAGGTTCAGCAGAATGGTACTTATTGGTATCACTCTCACTCCGGAATGCAGGAAATTACGGGCATGTATGGTGCGATCATTATCGAGCCTGCGGATTCCGACGTGGTGAAGTATGACCGTGAACATACTGTGATTCTGTCCGATTGGACGGATGAAAACCCAATGGCGGTCTTCAACAAGCTGAAAGTACAAGGGGACTATTATAACTTTCATCAGCCTACTGTCCGTGACGCCATTGGCTCGGTGTCAGATGTAGGGGTGGCGGCTACCTTCCAGAAAAACAAAATGTGGCATCAAATGCGAATGAGTGCTTTTGATCTCGCAGATCTTTCCTCCGAAACACTGACGTATCTGATGAATGGACGAACCCCGAATGGGAACTGGACTGGCTTGTTCCGGCCGGGAGAGCGAGTTCGGTTACGTTTTATTAACGCCGCCAGTAACACTTTTTACGATGTAAGAATTCCGGGATTGACGCTGCAAGTTGTGCAATGTGATGGGCTCAATCTTGAACCCGTTGATATTGATGAGTTTAGGTTTGGCCCGGGAGAAACCTACGATTGTATCGTAAATCCGGTAGCTGATGCTTATACGGTCTATGCACAAGCAATGGATCGTACCGGTTTTGCATCGGGAACGTTGGCGACCAGGCATGGTTTAACCGCCAGTATTCCAAGCCTGGATGTTCCTCAGGCGTTGAGCATGGAAGACATGATGGGAACGATGTCGCACGGTGGAATGAGTCAAGGCATGGATCACTCCATGATGAATCACGGCAATATGGATCATTCCGGCATGGATCACTCAATGATGAATCACGGAAACATGGATCATTCATTAATGGATCACAGTAAGATGAATCATCAGCGACTTACGCCTGCTAACAAGGCTAGTACCAAGGTCAGGCATGCCAGAACAGAGTATGGGCCAAGTGTTGATATGAGGGTCGATACACCACGAACTAACCTGGACGATCCGGGGGTGGGGTTAAGAAACAATGGACGTCGGGTTTTAACGTTAGCGGACTTGAAATCACTGGATCATCCTTCGGATACAAGGCCACCAGGTCGAGAAATAGAATTGCACCTCACAGGCAATATGGAGCGGTATACCTGGTCATTTGACGGTTTGGAGTTTGGTCAGTCTACACCTATACATTTAAAACATGGGGAGCGGGTTCGGATAATACTGCATAACGACACCATGATGACTCATCCCATGCATTTACATGGCATGTGGAGTGAGTTGGAGAATCCGGATGGCAGTTTTCAGGTCAGGCGTCACACCATACCGGTTCAACCGGCACAGCGCATAAGTTTTCTGGTCACTGCGGATGCTCTTGGTCATTGGGCCTGGCATTGTCATTTGATGTTTCATATGGATGCAGGAATGTTCAGAGAGGTGATAGTGTCATGAGCCGTTTTGAACATGCCGCTCTGTCGGTAGCCGCGATAGCAGTAACCCTGATTTTTACGCCGGTGAATCTCTATGCCGGGCAAGACTCTGAGAACCAAGCTTCTTCTCCGCCTTCTCAACACCACACAATGGGACATGGAAGTATGTCTCCGCAAGGAGGCAGTGCACCAGCGGATGCCAGAGATCCACATGCTTATTCCGGGGGGCTCGCACTCAAACAACCTAGATCGCTCGTGCTGTCTGATGATCACAGCCGGTGGGCCGTGATGTTTGAACGTCTTGAATACAGTTGGGTAGAAGATGAAGCCGATTTTTCTGCGTTCGATGGTCAGTTGGTTTGGGGGTGGGATTACGACAAGTTTGTGATAACCAGTGAAGGGGAAGTGGAAGAGGGAACCTTGCATGAACAAACCAGTGAACTGTTATGGCGTCATGCGTTAGATGCTTTTTGGGATTCTCAGCTGGGCGTCCGTTATGATTCCGGGGTCAACAAAGACCAGACCTGGATGACGGCCGGAGTGCAGGGGTTGGCACCATATTGGTTTGAAGTAAGTGCCATGGCGTCACTAAGCAGTGAAGGGCAATCGGCTCTGGACGTAGAGGCTGAATATGAATTGTTGTTTACCCAGCGCTTAATACTTCAGAGTCGGCTAGAGGTGTCAGCATTTGGTAAGAATGATACAGAAAGAGGCGTCACCAGTGGCTTTTCGTCTCTGGCTGTAGGCGCACGACTTAGGTATGAATTCTCCAGACAGTTCGCGCCTTATCTTGGTCTGGAGCGTCAGGAAAGTTTGTTTAATGCTCGGGATCAGGCAAAGGGTGAAGGCGAATCTACAGGCGATACACTTCTCGTAGCTGGCATTAGATTCTGGTTTTAAGTAGAGGAGTTTTGGGGATAGCAAGGCTTATGTGAGGTCATCTTTATCCTTGTTGGCAGTCGTTAAGAATGCGGAGCCCGGATGAGGAAAGATTAATGAAAATGTGGTTAGTTTGTCGTCGGAGGTTACTGAAATACTGCCTTGGTAAGCATGTACGATCGACTGTGTGATGGAGAGCCCAAGTCCGGCTCCCACGCTGTTGTGGTACTGCCGTGATTTATCAACACGATAAAATCGATCAAACAGGTAAGGTAGGGAATCCGCCGGAATGGGATCTCCGTGATTGGTTATGTCGATACTAATATGATCAGGTAGTTGGGCCACCTGAATGGTAATTGTTGAGCCCGGATCAGCGTGACGAATGCCATTAGACAGTAAGTTATTTATGGCTCTTTCAAACATGTTTTTATCGATATGAAGGGTGGCGTCGCCTGTTTGTGAGATCACAATGTGTTTTTCTTCTGCGATGATACTGAAAAACTCAATGATTCTCTGAAGCTCTTCTGCTAACCGGATGGTTTGATTATTGCGACGAATTAATGCGTTTTCGGCGCGTGCGATGTATAAAACATCGTTCATGGTTTTAATAATACGATTCAGTTCCTCAAGGTTGGATTCAAGGGTGTCCTGATATTCTTCCTTGCGTCTTGGCGTTGATAATATTACCTGAATCTGTGTATTCATATTTGATAGGGGCGTACGGAGCTCGTGTGCTATGTCGGATGAGAATTCACTTAAACGATGAAAACCGCGCTCAATTCGATCCAGCATTTTATTTTGTATATCTGACAGCTCCTGTAACTCGACAGGCAGGTTTTCTGAAGGAATGCGTTTGTCCAGACTGTTGGGTGTGATTTCGCGAATGTGGTCACCGAGGGCTTTAATGGGTTTCAGCCCACTTCTCACAATAAAAAAACCATAAACAGACGATATCAGAATCGCCAGTAAGGTAGACCAGAGTAGCAGTCGTTTCAGGTTGGCTAAAAATGTCAGGTGGTGTTGAATATTGATTCCAATTACCAGGGAGTAGTTCTCATCAATCGGGAAAACAAATGATCGCAGAAACAGTGATTCGGTCTGCCACTCAAGGGCCTGTTCTTGTGTATCGCGAATACTCGGGATTTTTTGCCGTTGTTCATCGGGTAGAGTCACCCGGGTACTTTGCTTAATAACCTTATTATCACGCAGTAACCATAGGTGCGCCGAGTTGTGATTCAGCAGGGGAAGAATCTCTTCAGGAGTTTCTAATTTTGTGAGTTCTACCGAGTCGAATTTCTCCGCGATGTGTTGATAGTCTTGCTCAAAGAAGTGGCGTTCGATGAGGTGCTGTAAAACCAGAGTGAGCGAAAAATAGATAAGAATGGTTGTGCCAACAAACATCAAAATCAGATTGACTTTCATTGAAGACGTGTGTTTTCTGATCACTAGGGTAAATCGTCCAATTTGTAGCCCATACCTCTGACGGTATGTATTAATGGCGTGTCAAAAGGTTTGTCGATCTTTGAGCGTAAACGTTTGACAGCGACATCAATGACATTCGTATCGCTGTCAAAGTTCATATCCCAGATGAGAGAGGCGATAGTGGTTCGAGAGAGAACCTGACCTTGCTTCCGCATAAAAAGCTCTAGCAGCAGATACTCTTTGGCTGTTAATTGAATGGATATTCCGTCGCGCTTAGCTGTTCTTTTTAAAACATCCAGTTCCAGATCTGCAATTTTAAGGCTGCTTGCCGGGTGAGTTATTTGAGGTTGTGCGCTGTGGTGTTTAAAGATGTTTTTAACGCGGGCGAGTAATTCGGCAAATGCATAAGGTTTGGTAACGTAATCATTAGCGCCTAGTTCAAACCCTTTCACTCTGTCATCGACCTGTTCCTTAGCGGTGAGCATGATGACCGGGGTATTAATGTTACTGCTTCTGAGAGTATTCAGCACCTGCCAACCATCGAGCTTCGGTAGCATAATATCGAGAATAATCAGGTCGTAACTTGCACTCGTTGCATGATAAAGACCGTCGACACCGTCATGGCTTAAATCGACTGCGTAACCGGATTCAGTAAGCCCTTTCTGAAGGTACTTTCCGGCTTTGATTTCATCTTCAATAATTAAAATTTTCATTTATAAACGTAAGTTCTTTTAAGCTATCTACCATAGTAGCTGGAAAGTGGTCGTCTTTTTAGTGGCGCTCGTTTTCTTTGCGAAGGTGAGTAGCTATTGGTGCAAGAGAGAGGCGTGGGCAGCAGATGTTGCTGCCCGGGGGATCGAACTGAGTGTGGTTAGTCTCGGCTTTTATCTTCCAGATAGTGAAAGTTTACGTGGACTAACCCTATGTATTGAATATTGCCATCCAATTTCATTCGTTCACTGACAGTAACATAGTTGCCTGCTTTTAGATGTAAAGTCGCCAAATCTATATCGTTGCTTCCTGCCAGGTGTAAGTCATTCGACAAACTGCGCGGCTCGCTTTTAACAAGTGTGTTTAGTTTTTGTAAGGCTGCCTGATATGCCTCTTGCTTTGAGTCAGATACAAGTACCTCAATGACTTTGCTTTTATTTCGTACCGCTTCGTTGGCGGAATGTGTTAGGGGCTCAGCGGTGGCCGCTAAACTCATGATTGAAAGTGCAATGGCGGTCACTGTCGTTTTTAGTGGGGTCATAAATCACCTCTGGATAGTTCTGTGTAAGTTCAGATGTACTTTACTATCCGGAGGGTGATAAAGGCCGGTCATAAAAATGACATTTTTGTCATCCGGAAAAGAGAGGTCAGAGGGTTAAAACAAACTCATCTGGTTATCGACCAAGCTGTCAAAGTCCATCCCAATAAACGGCAGTATGGCATCCGCAATGGGTTTGAGTTGTTTTTCAATATAAAGCTGATAGTCCGGTTCCGAGGTTAAATAATCCACCGGCTCGGGGCCAACTAAGGTCATCACATAGTTAATCCAACCCTTGTGTTGATATTGTAACGGCTTGCCCAGTGCTTTGTTCTTCTCGTCGGCTATCTTGGCGGCACGAACATGTGGAGGGATATTTTTAACGTATTCCCGAAGTGGCCGTCGTAAGCGTTTTCGATAAACAAGTTTGTGGTCCAGCTCTCCGTTCAGTGTTGACGCTACAGTGGTTTGAATGTAGGTGGTTGGGTCTGTGTCATTGAAGATGGTTTGATACAGGGTGTTTTGGAATTCCCGGGCAAGTTCTGTCCAATCTGTTCGAACGGCTTCTAAGCCCTTGAAGACCATTTTCGGTTGGCCGTCGACTCGGGTAAGGCCTGCATAGCGTTTTTTACTGCCTGCTTCTGAACCACGAATGGTCGGCATCAGAAAGCGTTCAAAATGCGTTTCAAACTCGATTTCCAGGAAACATTCCAGTTGGTGATCTTGTATCAGTTTTTCTTTCCAGGCAGCATTAATGAAGTTAGCCAGTTGTTGACCCACTTGCTGACATTGTTCGCTTGAAAGCTGTTCGTCTAACAAAACGAAGGTGGAATCAGTATCGCCGTAGATGACTTGGCAAGGTTTACCAAAGAAACTTTGTTGTTCAATCCAGGCGGCGGTTTGTTGCATGATTTGGTGACCGCGCATGGTGATGGAACTGGCCAAACGGGTATCGTAAAAACGACATCCGCCGGAACCTAGCACACCATAGAAGGAATTCATGATGATCTTAATGGCCTGAGAGCGAGGGGCGTCTTTATCGCGCTTGGCCTGATCCCGCTGTTGCCAGAGTTCGGTAATGATGTCCGGCAGAAAGTGTTTGTCTCTGGAGAAAAAGGCCCCCTTAAAGCCGGGAATGGCGCTTTCCGGGTGCTTCAACCCCTCCACCAAGCCCATAGGGTCAATCTTGAAGGTACGAATGATGGAAGGGTAAAGTGACTTAAAATCCAACACCAACACGTTCTTATAAAAGCCGGGTTTGGAATTCATCACGTAGCCGCCGGGGGAGGCGAGGCCGCCGTCCGGTGGTAAGTTTGGTGCAATGTAGCCAGCTCGATGAAGCTTCGGTAAATATAGGTTAGTGAACGCTGCCACCGATCCACCAACTTTATCGAGTTCTAACCCTGTAAGCTGACTTCTTAAAATCAGAAAGTCGAGTAATTGGGTGTGCTCGAAAATGTCCCAAACCAGTTTACAGTCTTCAAGGTTATAGCGAGCCAGTTTCAACTTGTCATGATGAAAGTCGTGTGTGATTTGTTCCGCTCGTTGATCTACCTGATCGGTCTTTTTGCCTCGGTTCAGCATTGCTTGGGCGACGTATTCCAGACTGAAGCTTTCAAAGTGATAGGTGGCAGTTCTAAGGGCATCAATACCGTCAATGACAACCCGGCCGGGCAGCGTTACAAAGCCTTGGTTCGTTTCAGTGCGGGAGTCTCGCCAGTGGGCAAGTGTTAGGCCTCGGCCAAGGCGCAGGCTGAGTTGTTGCTTTTTGGCACGCTCTAATAAGAGTTTGAAATCAAAGTTAATGACATTCCAACCGATAATGACGTCGGGATCGAGTCGTTGTACGTGATGTTCTAGTGCCAACAACAGTTGATACTCGTCTTTTACCCAAACCATATCGGGGTCGGTGCTGCCGACTGCCGATTGGGCTTCACCGATCATAATGACAGTGCGGGTCATTGTTCTCTTGGTGACTGATGTATCGATTATTGGTGCATCGATTGTTGGTGTATTGATTATTGGTGCATCGTTCATGCTTCCATCATGCCCGTACAAACCAACCGAGTAGAGGTCGCCTTCCATTGAACATTCGATGTCCAGAGATAAAACACTGAAATCGGGGTGCATATTTGCCGGTTTAAACCGGACATTGCGATATTCTATATAGCCGGGTTTTTGGGTTGGTATACCAATGAATTCGGCTGCGCCCCGGATACTGCGTTCGATCAGGTATTTATCCTGCAACCTAAGATCATGCTCAAAGGTTTCAATGTGACGGTGTTGAATGGCTTGTTGACCCCGGTACATTTCGTCCAGGGTATAGAAATAAAATAAGGCGACGGTTTGGTTTTGGAAGGTTTGGTGTTGGATTGGTTGCGCTTGATACTTTAGCTTCAAGGTGTCCAGAATCTTTTTGGCTTCAGAAGCATGGGTGTGTTCCACAAAAAACAGCGGCGCTTCATTTTCGACTACGAATCGTGCAGGGCCTTGCTGAGTCCATCCCCAGTACACCAACTCGGTGTTTGCTTTGGGTTTCTGGGGGGGCGATACTCTTCTGCCAGTTAGTGGGGCAGCTGATCGGTGATGTCGATGTCGAATGTCTTTTTGATGACGAGTAAGTAAGAAGGCCTGGCCGGTGGTGAATGACATGGACGAGTGTGTCTGTGATCAACAAAGGGTTAGAGAAGATGATTTGTGAGTACCTCCCGCGAATTAGGGGGGTGTTTCAATCATATCGCCTTTATGTGAATTTGTCTTGCCAGTAGGCTGCCTTGAGAGAGGGCAACCTACCTTGTTGTTCACCCGGAAATGTTCATGACAAAGTCTGATTCAGAAGTTCTTAGCTCTTGGGGCGTGATCAGGCGTTTCTTTCGTTTCAGGCGTTTGTTCTGTTTCAGAGGATTGCTCTTTTAATGAACCTTCCATGATTTGCTCCACCAATGTTTTGGTGTTGGACATCATGTTTTCGTTCTGAATCTGGGAATAACAAAATCGATCTCGTCCGGAGTCCTTGGCCTCGTAAAGGGCTAGATCGGCAGCTTTGAGAAGACTTTCTGCTTTCTCACCCTGGTTCGGATAGCAGGCAATGCCAATCGAAACCGTCAATTGGCCAAGGGATTGACCATTCAACTCAAGATGCATTTGACGAACGGCTTCACAGAGTTTGGCTGCTACTATACCTGCACTTTCGCCGCCGGTTTCGGGGAGAATAATGGCCAATTCTTCGCCGCCAACACGGCAAACAATATCTTCGCCACGCACACTTTCTGACAGCAGGGTTCCCAAGGTTTTCAGTACATAATCGCCCGCATCATGACCGAAGGTGTCGTTAAAACGTTTGAAGTGATCAACGTCCAGCATGAGCACGGATAAGCAGTGTTTTCTCCGGTGGGCACGCAGGATTTCATGATCCAGGCTTTCTTCCAGATAACGCCGGTTGTACAGGCCGGTTAACGGATCACGTATGGCTTGTTCGCGAAGTTTGTCCTGGAGGTTCAGGTTAGCGAGAGCCAGGCCAAGGTGTTCCCCAATAGTAAAGGCTACTTGCATTTTTTCTTGGGTTAACTCCTGGTCAGCCAGATATAAGTGGAGAATACCAATGGTGTTGCCGTGTGCGATCAACGGAATACACAGAGTTTGATCATTGCCCAGGGTGCTCATGTGTTTGCATGGCAATGAAGTGTGCTCGTCATTGGCAAGGTGGTATTTACCTTTGCGTAATGCCCAGCATTCGTGAGGGGCGTAAGTAGATTCACCAGGCCATTTTCCGCCCCAGTCCAGTTTCACTTCCAACTGGTTCCGTGATGAACGAATCAGCGCGATGGCACCGTTCAAGTTACCAATTAAGCGCGGGACAATGTCTTCTACCACTTGTTGTGCTTCGGTCATGGTATTACAGGCGGCCAGCATATTGGCCAAGCGGTGCAGAAGTTCAATTTCTTTAGTACGTTCTGCTACATTGGCTTCCAGCGCCTCTTGTGATGAGACTATGTGTTGGTTCAATAATTTTTGGGAGGCAACGATCAGTAAGGCCACCAGAATGCACATTCCCAGAACAATAAAGGCCATAATGGTTCTTAAGCCCCACAGTGCTTCTGTCATATGCTCTGTGGAGGTGGAAACCCGAATAACGCCATCAAAGTTGTCGTCATGAAAATATTCTGCCAGGTAGATTAGGTCGTCCTGAATGGTTTCACTGAAACGCTTTGCGTGCCCGATGCCTTCAGAGAGGGCTTCTTTGATTTCTTCTCGCTCCAGGTGATTGTCCAGATTGGTGATTTGAGAGGGAGTGAGTTCGGAGTCGCCAACGACATTACCGTCTTTACGCAAAAGAGTAATTCGTACATTGGGTTTAAGTTGATTGGTGTCATCGGTGATGCGGTCGAGACGGATGATCTGGTTGTCGTGGTAGGTCTTGTTGAGCGCCGTTTTTACCGAAGACACTACAGAAGACAATTCTTCGTCGGTGTGATCTAAAAACCAGGCCTGAAAAGCGCGTTCCATGATGAAGCCTGACAAAACCGTCAGCGCCAGTAACCCGATACAAGGCCAAAACAAGAGGTGTTTTTTCATTAATTGTTATCCGACTCGTCGTCTGTATAACATTTAAGTGTATGTTAGGCGGCAAGGGATTCCAATGGTATTGATCGGAGAAACTGTGACTAAGTCGAGGTCTTGGTAGTGGGGAGTTCAGGGTAACTCCCCATCTCTAAGTTAGTCGGCTCTACCCGACGGATAGCATACTCGGGGATTTCTGTGGGAAAGAGTACTTGAGAATGCGTTTCAGCACAGTAAAGTACTGCGAGGAAAAACGGCCGGTATTGTATGGGATACCATACTTTGCGGCGATTTTTCTGACTTCCGGAGCCATATCCAGGTATCTGTGGGCTGGAACATCAGGAAACAGGTGGTGCTCTATCTGGCAACTTAGGTGACCAGAAAGAATGTGGAACCAGCGTTTTCCTTCAAAATTCGACGATCCCAGCATTTGGCGATAATACCATTGGCCTTTGGTTTCGTTCTTACAGTCCTCTTCTTTAAAAGTATGAATGTCTTCAGTGAAATGTCCGCAGAAAATAATGGTGGATGTCCAAAGGTTTCGTATCAGGTTGGCCAATAGATTGCCTAACAATACGGGTAGGAACATTGGGCCGGAAATGATCGGGAAGAAAATGTAGTCTTTAAAGATTTGTTTGCCTGCTTTACTAAAGAAGGCTTTTCTTATACCGGCTTTGGTCAGTCGTGGTCGACGGTTTTTGCCTGGTGTTTTCTTACTGAAGGCCCGGTCGCCAGCCAGTTCGTGATAAGCCACTCCCCATTCAAATAATAAACTTAACAGGGCATAGGTGAAGATCTGCCAGGTATTCTTCAGTCGCCATGGTAAGTCATTACTCAGCCTGAGAAGCCCGTAACCAAAATCGCGATCCTTACCAATAATATTGGTGTAGGTGTGATGTTCGTAATTGTGCACCTGTTTCCAGGAATCAGTGTCTCCTACGATGTTCCAATCAAAGGTTTTGGAGTTGATGTAGGGATCATTCATCCAGTCGTATTGACCGTGAAGCACATTGTGTCCGACTTCCATGTTGTTAAGGATTTTGGACAGTGCGAGCAAGGCAACGCCAGCTACCCAGAATAGCGGGTGGAAAAAGCCCAGCACCATAGTAATTCGGCCAGCAATACCGCTCCAGCGTTCTATACGAATGATTCGGCGAATGTAATCAGCATCTTTTTGACCGACTTTTGCCAGGGTTTCTTCTCTGAGGGCATCTAAGTCTTGCGCCAGTCCTTCGTAGGCAGCTTCCGATAGTTTTGGGGCTGTCTCCGTTGGAGAGGTCATGCAAAGTGACGGTTCCTTTGGCTGAGTGTCTGCCCGCTCTGCTTCAAACTCTGAAGGTTGCTGTGTGGGAAATGTTTGCGTGTTCATGGTGTTTGTCCGTTTGTGTTCTAACTGGCAATCAATGTGTTTAGGGATACAGTGTTTTTCATCTCTTTATGATGCGGTAACGAATTTGGAGACTACAGCTGTACCTCCAGATCGCTTAAAGGCATGGAGATACACAGTTGAATTACCTCTTCCGAAGTATCGGAGACCTCTCCGGTAAGTGTGTTTAGAACCACGCCTCTGGTTTTTGTGCATTTACATTGATGGCAAATGCCCATTCGACAGCCGTAATTGGGTGACAGTTTGGCTTCTTCTGCCGCTTCCAGCAGGGTTTGATCCGGTCTGTAGTTGGCTTCGATCTTGCGGCCTGCTTTGTTGAATGTCAGTTGGGCTTGAGTTGCCGTGTCATTTAGAGCGGTTTGATGAGTAGGGGATTTTCGGATCGGGAGAAAGTGCTCTTGAATGATCTCTTCTTCTGGGATTCCTAAAGCGTTCAGTATCTGAGTGGCTGAATCTGATAATTGGGTGGGGCCACAAAGGTAGATTTGACGTTGCTTGGCGTCCGGGCATAAGTCCTTCAGAAGTTCTGAGGTTAAATGCCCTTGTTGTTGGGTGTTAATCAGGTGGATGCTTAAAGTGTCTAGTGATTCGGTGAGTGAGTTCAGTTGCTCCTTAAAGAGGTGCGTATCCCGTGAAAAGTAAATCAGGTCCAGCTTGCCCGGGTGTTTATTTGTACTGCTTAACAGGCTTTTGATGGGGGTAATGCCGGTACCGCCCGCTATGAGCAGTTTGTCACGCTGGGTGTTATGGAAAATGAAGTCGCCTTTCGGTTTCGAAATCTGAACGTACTGATTTCGTTTTAGTCCGTTGATTAGCCAGGGAGTAATCCTGCCTTGATCCTGTTCCCGAACAGTTAGTTCTATTTCCCCTGTTTTAGTCCAGTGGGTGGTTGAGCTGGAAATACTGAAACAACGGGTAACGAAAGCTCCGTTCTGATTTACAGTGAGTTCTATGTATTGACCCGCCTGGAAGCAGGGCCATTGGCCACTGGGTTTGAGCGATAGAGTAATAACCTCGGATGAAATTCGGCAAATGTTGGTGACTTTTGCCCGGAATTTTCGAGTGCTCCAAGCGGGAATGAACGATTGGATTAATGGCTCGTAGTATGAACTCAGCGATGCATTGTTTACTAAGGATTGATTAAGTAATCGCATGAGTTTGCTTTTAGGTTTTTGATTTTTAACGGAAAAGTTTTTTTTGCTTAAAGTGTTCATGCTTTTCTCCTTAATTCAGCGTACATTTGTACTCTCAAATTAAAAAGAATTCAATCGTTTGTTTGATCTTTCTGGCTTTAAGTTTTACGGAAAAGGCGGCCAGGGCTTGTATACCCTGGCATGAAGAGTTTTGCTCTTGAGGCTTTTAATATTCGGCTGAATTGTCTTCAGTGTCGAACTGTGCGCTGGTGGGTGGGTAGCCGATGCTGGTGTGGCTGATATTGCCTTTGGTCTGGGTGGCAATGAGAGATAGAAATTGTCGGTTGCTCATGCTGATCAGAGCGTGATCGTCGCCCGACTCCATGTAGATCTTTTCAATATCGGCAATGCAGCTACTCCAGATGGCGCTGAGGTGGTAAGCAGCAGGTACTGCGGGTATCGAGCCTATGGTGCAATCTTGGAATATTTTGGGAAGTTCAGTTTCCGGTGCCAAAGACCAGTGGGATGACAGTGTTTGATTGACTTGTTTAATGTCCAGTCGGTGATCTGCGGGGATTAACGCTATAAGGAAGTTGTCCCCGTTGCTTAACAAAATGGCTTTGATCATGTTGTGCATGGGGATGTTGGCAGATCTTGCGCTGTCTGCAGTCGAATGACTTTCCGGGTGTGTAATGGTGTGATAGCGGATGGCCTGATCTTCGAGATAAGTGGCCAGATTATGGGCGATAGACATAACGCTGATCTCCTCTAGAGTGGGTGGGTACGCTCCTTGTGTTTTGGGGTTTCTTTTAAGAGTGTTGAACTCAGGCAAATTCTGTTTTTGATTATTTAAGTGTAGCTGACTTGGCGCGGTTTCTATTTTTGTCGCTAGTTATATTGAGTGATTTTCTTACAAGGGTTGTTTGTTGTGTCTCTGGAAGTGGTTTTAATCCTCTTTTATGGTACTCATCTGAGGGTTGTACAGGCTGGGCCTGTCCAGGGATTGTTCGAAAGCAAGGATGCTGTTGTGATAATGATTAAGCTGATGATTGGTATGGTGGTGCATCGCAGGGATATTGGAGATGCCTTGTTGGTTCTGGCGGCTACTTTGTTGTTTATGACAGGGTTAAGCTCTTTTTAGGAAGGCTGTCTCGAGTCTTTCTTGTCTTGGTTTCTAAATTTATCTGAATGGCTTCCGGACAGTGTCATGCGTTAGTCCGGGGTTCTGGTAAATCTGTTCTTTATTGATCTATTGCGCAGTTTTTCTGATAAACCCTTTGATGTGGGTTTCATTCTCTTATACATTTTGTGCTCTTCGTAAATCACTCGTTAATGTTTCATTTCAACATCAAGGTTAAGTAATGAATGATATAAATATGGAAGACTGGATAATGGCACAAGGCTGGCTGGACTGGTCTGAAGGCTATACATGGGTGTGGTTGGTAATGTTGGTGCTGATCCTGGCAGCCGTTATCAATGTGGTGGCAACTCGCATGTTGGACATTGCTGAAAAGCAGGCGGAAAAGACCCAAAACCTGTGGGACGACTCTTTTATTTATGCATTACGTAAACCGGTCAGGATATCAGTATGGGTGGCGGCTGTTATTTTGTCTGTTGATATTGTCGAGAAGAGCTCCTCGAATAATACCGTCAGTTCTGTGCTTGATTATATTCAGCCTGAGCGTTACGCCATCTTTGTGGTTGTGTTCATGTGTTGGTTTGCTTTGCGCTTTATCAAGCAGGCTGAGCGGGTTTTAATTGATCCGAATCGCTTAAGTAAACCTATGGATTTGACGACAGTTAAAGCGCTGGGTAAGGCGATGAGAGCTGTGGTGTTTGTTGTCTGTCTTTTGGTAGTGCTGCAGACTTTGGGGATTAGTATCTCTGGATTGTTGGCGTTTGGGGGTGTTGGTGGTATTGCGGTCGGTTTTGCGGCGAAGGATTTGCTGGCAAACTTTTTTGGCGGCCTGATGATCTATCTGGATCGACCTTTCAAAGTGGGTGATTGGGTTCGTTCGCCAGATAAAAACATTGAGGGAACGGTAGAGGACATTGGTTGGCGCTTAACCCGTATCCGAACCTTTGATAAGCGTCCCTTGTACGTGCCTAATTCAACGTTTACCAGTATCTCTGTCGAAAATCCGTCAAGAATGTTAAATCGCAGAATCTATGAAACCATTGGTTTACGGTATCAGGATGCCCGTCAGGTGCCTAATATTGTGAAAGAGGTTCGTGAAATGTTGGCGACCCACCCGGATATTGATACTAATCAGACACTGATCGTTAACTTTAATTCGTTTGGTGCGCACTCGCTTGATTTCTTTGTGTATACCTTCACCAAAACGACCGATTGGGTTGAATTTCATAAAATCAAAGAGCAGGTGTTGTTGAAAATAATGTCAATCGTTCATAAGCACGGTGCGGATATGGCCTTTCCTACTCAAACTCTGCACTTGGAGGGTGATTTACTGAAAGAGGCCAGAGTGGAGTTGGAAGGGAACTAAGTGGGTTTTGATGAGTCCATATAAGTTACGGTATTTGTTTTATTTTCCTGAATTTGAGATGTAGTTATGGCTTCAGTTAATGGGTATTGCAACACGCAATTTTTGGTAAGGGAGTATCTTGTGTGGTTGCTGACCAGTGTGACGATGCTGGTACTGTTAACAGGGGCAAATCTTTCTTATGCGTCGGGTGGTAGTTTGTGGGGAAGCTCAGGCGAGGGTGCAAACCTGTTTGCACAGGAGGAACCGGAGTTTTTGCCCGTCGACGAGGCGTTTCAGTTTGAATCTCTGGTCAGTGATGATAACCGGCTGATTCTTCGTTGGGATATCACCGATGGGTATTATCTTTATGAAGACCGTTTAACGATCAAGGACGCAGCAGGTAATAAACTGGCTTTTGAGACGATTGAGGGTGTTTCAAAAGAGAAGGACGATCCTGCCTTTGGATTGGTTAATGTCTACTACAAGCAATGGGGAGTGATTGTTTCTCCTGAAGTAGAAGGGGAAGTCAAAGTTCGTTACCAAGGCTGTGCTGATGCCGGCTTGTGTTATCCGCCAACCAGAAAAACCGCATTTTGGGAAGGTGGATCTACAGATGCTTCCCCGTCGATTATCTCTTCGGAAGACAAGTCGCCTATGCTAGCCGCTGAGCCTCTGTCTTCGGAAGGGCTAATTGCTTCGAAGGCTGACAATGGTTCACCTTCTTCCACTGAAACCTTAATGAAAGAAGGTTTCCTACTGACTGTTCTTATGTTTCTCGGGATTGGTTTAGGGTTGGCGTTCACGCCTTGCGTTTTGCCGATGTTGCCAATACTGAGTTCTGTTGTTGTTAATCATCAGGGTAAACACAGACATTCTGCTTTCTTGGCGTCTTTGTCTTATGTTTTGGGAATGGCAGTCACCTACAGTGCTCTAGGTGTTGCCATGGCTGGTTTTGGGGATGCTGTTCAAATGCAGGCCTGGTTGCAGCAGCCGATGGTAGTTGGTGTTTTTGCTGCGATCTTTGTGGCGTTAGCGTTGGCCATGTTTGGTTTGTATGAATTGCAATTGCCGGAATTTATTCGATCTCGCTTAACTGTGGTTGGGGATGGTTCAAAAAATCATGGCTTGATCGGGTGTGTTATTTTGGGGGCGATTTCTGCGCTGGTGGTTTCCCCTTGTGTGTCAGGCCCCTTGGCGGGTGTTTTGATTTACATTAGTACAACCCAGGATATGTTGCTTGGTGGTGCAGCGCTCTTCGCTATGGCTGTGGGTATGGGTATACCCTTGATGGCTTTGGTGCTTGGCGGGCGAAATGTGTTGCCAAAGGCAGGTGTTTGGATGGAGCAGGTGAAGGTGGTCTTTGGTGTATTGCTGCTCTTGATGGCACTGTATTTGGTTAAGCATTTGCTTCCACTAGAAATGATCGCCATTTTGGTTGCTGTCATCCTGATTGTCTTTACCATTTGGGCCGGTGTTTTGGATGCAGTGACAAATGCGCTTTATCGTGGCTTTTTGTTGGTTGTATTTATCTATGCATTGGCGTTGCTGGCGTCTGGCTTGTCGGGTAAGGCCAGTTTTGAAACGCCACTGTCTTTTGTTTCTTCGGGAGGGGCGGTTCAGGCTGATCCTCTTAAATTACAGGCTGTTACAGTGAGGCCTGGAGCGGAGTTGGATAATCTGTTGGCGCAATCGCAGCGGCAAGGAAAACCCGTAATGTTGGATGTGTTGGCTGACTGGTGTGTCTCTTGTTTTGTGATGGAGAAGGAGATTCTGGTTCAGCCCGATATTCAGACAATGATGAAGGGGGTAGACGTTGTTAAAGTTGACATTACCGACGTGGCTGATGCAAATGCGCTCTTTCTTCAGCAGCAGAATCTTTTCGGGCCTCCTGCATTTCTTTTCTATAATGGTCAGGGCGAGCAAATTGGCCGAATTGTTGGTGAAGTTACCAAGGGCGAGTTTGAGCGCTATTATCGCACATTAAAGTTTTAGCAAGTGATTGTTCTTATTGCTGTTTGACCAGCTGTCTGATCCCGGAATACTTTGGCCAATTGATTCTATAGTTAGGGTAACGATTCACTTTTTGTGGAGGTTGCCATGAAATTCAAAGTGACTAGGGTGTCGTTTGCGCTGGCCTTGCTTATTTCACCGCTTTTTCTCTATGCCAGCGGATTAATTCAATCCCGGTTTTCTTACTTGTCTTCGACTCCGGATATTCATTATCAAGTGACGGTTGATAATAAGAGCATTGTGTCAGCATCTTTGGTGGTGGTCGACGTGGGTGATGTCGCACCACCAGGGTATGAAGTCGCCAGTGCTGAGTTGATCTCCCAAAGGAACTTGCCTTCTACCTTTACGTTTTCCAAACCGGACCAAGGCTGGCCACTGGGTGTTTATAAAATTGTGGTTAAGAGTAATGACCGTATCATAGAAACTGTCTTGTTTAATGTGATTCCAGTGTCGGATACCGCCGCAAATGACGCTCCTAACAGCTCGCAAGATTCGTCTACTCAATCAGGTGTTTTAGCGCAAGGCACGGGTGGGCAACTTACTGCGAATGCCGCTAATGCTTATGTGGATGCATTAGAGTTTATTCATGCGCAGATGGGGCAGCCAAGGCACTTTAACTCAGCTGAGCGCCAGACGATCGTAAATAACCTTGCTGCCAGCTATGCCTCCTTTCCATATGATACGCAGGTAAATCTGGCGCAAGCTCGGCAGCTGTTGTCGGAATACCAATCGTCGTGGGAGTACATTGGGTTGGATGAGCAGAAAGATTTTGCATATTCCGTGCTGGCGATTGCCTATGGTGAACGTGAAGCTGCTCAGGCACTGGGGTATAACTCGGGTGGAGGCTCATCCGGAGGTGGTAGCTCATACTACTCCGATGGCGCGTCTTACGTGAGTGATGGTAATTGCGCCATTTTCTCTTCGGAGTATGGGAGTATTTCTAGCTGTGATTAAGATTGACGGTGTTCAATTGGTCTTGTCATCTGATGAAGAAGGGCATTAAGCGGCTATTCACTCGTTTTCTTCCAGCTGATCAAGTGGTGTGACCTTAATGATCATCCCAAACTTGGGGTGGTCAAGGTAGTAGAGGTCTTTAGAGTGTTTCATGATTCTATCTTCCTTGATGCTGAAGACCTCGTTGGTGATGTACGACGAGGTGTGCTCTTCTGTTTGGTCAAAGAGTTGATGGTCAACGTCCAGGGAAAACAGTTGGAAGTGGTGTGGCTGAATGCCTTGGTTCATAAATTCTGATGATTCAAATGTGTTCCCGGCAGCAGAGGCGGAGGAATCCAAGGTCATGACGTCTGAGCCTAACTCAAAAGGCAAAGTCTGTTCTGACTTCAAGCTGTATCTTTTCAGGAATAGATCCGCATAGGCGTGTAAGTATCGTTGTTTACTGATTTTAATGAATGCTTCAAATTCAGGTTGGTCGTCGTACCAGTTGCCTGCCGTCAGGTGTAGTGTTGGTGATTCTTCTTTGGTGACAGTTGGTTGTTTCCAGGCGGTAGCCAACAGAATTTCATAGTTTGGACTTTTCTCAAGACGCTTTTGAGCTTCTGTCAGTAATTCGAGTGCTTCTTGGGTGTAAGCGGATGGCAGGTTTTCTTTCAGACTGTCTGTATCGCTTTCATTTCTGAGGGTGCTTTCTGGTGTGTGTGCTGATATGTTGCTGTTTTCATCTGAAGCTGGCCCGTTTTTCAAAGAGGCGTCGCTTGTCTCCGAGAAGGATGGAACGACATAGGATGCGTAGTTGATATTATGGTTTGATGCGCGGGTGTAGTGTTGCTCCGGGTAATCAAAGCCTTTCAAGGTTATCAGTTTGTCGGATGGCGTGTACTCGATTTGTTCCGGAAATTCCTCGGTTACACTTGTGACTGTCTGCTTAAATACGATGATTTCAACTTTGAACCAGGGGGCGTCTGCCTGTTCCAATACCAGTGTCTTTCCTGGTTTGTTTTCAGGTTCTGAGGGTATGGACGTCGCTGCCTGAGGGTGGTTGCGTTGACGTAATAAGTCTCTCGATAGATCTTCGGCGTTTATATCGTTTTCTGTGGTCGGGATTGCCGACGAAACAGTTTCTGCCATGCTGTAGGTTGTGCCGGATAAACAGGTAAATAGGCACAGTGCGGATAAAAGTGTTGATTTCAAGGCTTAATCCTTAGGGGCTAATTCGTTTAATAAGGCATCCACTGCCTGAAAGCGTCGATCAGTTTTGTTCATATCTAAGGTGAATTGCAACTGGTTACCACCTTGTAAACGATACTTCTGCGGTTGAGATTGCATCATAGTGACAATTTTGAAGGTGTCTACAGTTGTGTCGGACGCAAAGTGAATTTTTCCTGTTTTGGGGCCTGCTTCAAGTTTGGTGATACCAAGGGTTTCTGCTTTAAAGCGCAGTTCAGTCAGACGGAACAGGTTTTTGGTGGCGTCGGGTAATAGGCCAAACCTGTCGACCATTTCTACCTTCAAATCGTGCAATGCTTCTTTGTTTTTTGCGTTCGAAATGCGCTTATATATGATTAGACGTTCATGGATGTCCGGTAGGTAGTCATTCGGGATCAGCGCTGGCACTTTCAGATTGATTTCTGTGGACTGCTGAAGCGGTTTGTCTAAGTTCGGTTCTTTGCCTTCTTTGATTGCTTTAACGGCGTCTTCCAGTAGTTCCATGTAAAGGGTGAAGCCCACGCCTTCAATTTGGCCACTTTGATCGTCGCCAAGTAATTCACCTGCTCCACGAATCTCCAGATCGTGGGTCGCCAGAGTGAATCCGGCACCAAGAGTGTCTGCGGCACTGATGGCTTCCAGGCGTTTGACGGCATCTTTGGTGATGCTGCGTGGCGGTGGTGTCATCAGGTAGGCATAGGCTTGGTGATGAGAGCGTCCTACACGGCCACGTAATTGATGCAACTGGGCCAAGCCAAATTTATCCGCTCGCTCAATGATGATGGTGTTGGCATTGGGAACGTCGATCCCGGTTTCGATGATGGTCGTGCACACCAGAATGTTAAAGCGTCTGTGATAGAAGTCGGACATGATGCGTTCCAACTCGGATTCACGCATTTGACCGTGTGCAAACTCTACGCGGGCTTCCGGCATTAATTCCCGAATATTTTGGGTGACTTTTTCAATGGTTTTGACTTCGTTGTGGAGTACATACGCTTGGCCGCCACGTAACAGTTCCCGTAGCAAGGCTTCGCGCAGGGTTACGTCATCCTTTTGTCGTATAAATGTTTTGACCGAGAGGCGCTTCGCGGGAGGTGTTGCAATGATGGATAAATCGCGAATCCCGGACATTGACATATTTAATGTCCGTGGGATAGGGGTGGCCGTAAGAGTCAGTATGTCTACGTCAGCCCTAAGTGACTTTAACTTCTCTTTTTGTTGAACGCCGAATCGGTGCTCTTCATCAATGATCAATAGTCCCAAGTCTTTGAATTTTACATCGCCCTGAATGATTTTGTGCGTGCCGACCAGGATGTCGACTTTGCCTTCTTCGAGTTGTGCTAAGGCTGCGTTTTGCTCTTTGGTGGTTTTGAAGCGCGAAAGTACTTCCACTTTAACAGGCCAGTCGGCAAAACGATCCCGGAAGCTTTCATAATGCTGTTGAGCCAGCAGGGTAGTGGGCACTAAAACCGCCACTTGCTTGCCTGATTGTACGGCAATAAAGGCTGCACGCATGGCCACTTCTGTTTTACCAAAACCTACGTCTCCACAGACAAGTCGATCCATCGGGGTAGGCTTGTGCATGTCTTGGATGACGGCGTTAATGGCTTGGGCCTGGTCTGGGGTTTCTTCAAACGGGAAGCCAGCCGAAAATTGGCGGTAGCTGTCATCGGGCAGGTCAAACTGATGTCCTTTTTTGGCTGCTCGACGAGCGTAAATATCCAGTAGTTGTGCTGCTGTGTCCCGTGCTTTTTCAGCTGCTTTACGTTTCGCCTGGCTCCAGCGCTCTGATCCCAGTTTGTTGATAGGGGCGTGTTCGTCATCTGCGCCAGTGTATCTGGCGATCATGTGCAGGTTGTTGACAGGCACATACAGTTTGGCGTTGTCGGCGTATTCAAGAATCAGAAATTCATTGGCTTGTCCGTCAAGCTCAATGGTTTCTAAGCCGCGATATCGACCGACCCCGTGATCCAGGTGAACGACTGGGGCATCCATTTTAAGTTCGGTCAGGTTTTTAATAACCTGGTCGCCATGGTCTTCTGTTTTGGTAACCCGACGTCGCTGACTGACTGTAAAACCAAACAGCTCTTGCTCTGTGATTAGGGCCAGGTTCTGTTCTTCAAACACAACGCCTTTTGATAGGGGGGCAACCACAAGTTGAACGGTTTTGGTTTCGTTCAGCGAGAGGTCTTTCCATTGCGCAATATTTTGGGTTTGAATGCCTGCGGATTTGAGTGATTCAGCCAGTGTTTCACGACGCCCAGGTGAATCAGGAATTAACACCAATGTGCCTTGATACTCTTTGGAAAACTGAATGATGCGGCTGTAAGGTTCGGCCAGGCGATGGTCTACGGTTAGGTCAGGGGCTTTGGAGGTCGGTAGATTGGTGCGTCCAGCCTGTTCTTCGATGGCATCTTCAGTAAGAGTGAGTCGCTGAAAGTGCTTTAATTGTGCATGGAGCTCTTCCGGTCGGGAGTAAAGTTCCTGAGGAGCCAAAATAGGTCGTTCGATGTCGTAGCGGAGGCTCTCATAGCGTTGTTCAATGTCGTGCCAGAACTTATCAAGCTGCGCGTTTAACTCGCTGAATCCAAAAATACAGGTTTGTTCTGGCAGGTAGTCGATCAGTGAGCTCATTACTTCTTCAGGTGAGTCTTTGAAGAATAAGGGTTGGTAATACTCAATGCCTGAAGGGATAAGGTTGTTTTGTAGATCTTTTAGTAGTGGTGCCTTGTGAGACTGCTCAAAGGTTTCCCTGAAATGTTTTCGGAAAGATGTGAAGCTTTCTTCATTGCACGGAAATTCACGGGCTGGCAGTAAGTTGATTTGATCAAATTTGTCTATCGAGCGCTGGGTGTCCGGATCAAAACTTCTGAGGCTTTCCACTTCGTCATCGAATAGCTCAATCCGGTATGGTAGGTCGTGCCCCATCGGAAACAGGTCGATGATGGAGCCACGAATGGAGAATTCGCCATGTTCATAAACCGTATCGACGTGTTGATAGCCAGCATGAGTGAGCTTGTCTCTTAGTTTCTCCAGTTTTAAAGCCTTGCCGTTGGCGATGGAGAAAACGTACTTACCAATGAACGAGGCAGGCGGAACCTTCTGCATCAGGGTTTGCGCAGAAATGATTAACACGCCTTGAGAGGTTTGGCCTAGTGTGTTTAACGTTTTAAGGCGTTCGGAAATAATGTCCTGATGCGGTGAAAAGGTGTCGTACGGCAGAGTTTCCCAATCAGGAAAGCTGAGTACTGGAATGCTGCCTTGAGAAAAAAACTCCAACTCCTGGGTGAGTAGATCTGCCTGGCTGTTGTTGTCCGTAATAACCAAGCCAAAACCGTTTACTTGCTTCAGTGTTTGCGTGATCAACAGGGCTGCTGATGAACCTATTACATTGCCAAAACGTTTGTGGTCTGAAGGTTGTGGTTTGGAAATCAAAAGTGAGGAGTCGAACAGCATTCGGTTTTAAGCCTTGTGTAGATCAGAGCAAGGTATGTGCGCTCTGAGAGTTCCTTTCGTGGATCTTAATAATGTTGTCTTGGTTTTGATGGGGTTGTTGCATTGATTTGATGGTTATACCCCAGGAGCGTTTATTCTACCTAAATGAATCTTGGGTGCCAGTGTTGGGGGTGCACCTAATAGCGGGAAGTAGGGCAATTTGAGCCAACAAAGTTGCGTTTTAAGACCTAACAAAAGATAATAGGCGCGATTTTTTACTGGTTGATCAGAAATTAGCCGTATTCGATGTTTTGAATGGCGTTGAAATTTTTATCTGATGAGCTGGTTTCATTTACCTAAGTGCTTGGTTTCAAACGCTTTGATACTGGGCTTAAGTCGCTTGTTTAAAAGGTGCCGTCGTGACTGATATCGCAGAAACTCATTTTTCTGATTGGAAAAATCGTGAAGAAATAGCAGAAACAATGATCCCGCTAGTGGGTAAATTGAGCCGTGATCGTAACGTTATTGCTACGGTTTACGGTCGCTCTCTAGTAAATCGTTCTGTTATTCATATCTTGAAAGCACATCGTGCAGCTCGTCGTATTGAAAATTCTGAGTTGTCAGTTGCGGACAGTTTAAAAGTAGTTCAAGCAATTCTTGAACTTGGTATTCGTAACGCACGTATCGATATTGGTAAGCTTGGCTACCGTTTGAGCAAACAACCTGAAGGCACTGATGCAGTTGAGTATGTAAAAGCTGAGCTGTCTGAGTTAGGCGATACTTCTAATATTAAACAAGAAGGTCGTGATGTTGTTCTTTATGGTTTCGGTCGTATCGGTCGTTTGTTGGCTCGTATTCTTATTGAAAAAGCAGGTAGCGGTGAAAATACTCGTTTGCGTGCTATCGTTGTTCGCCAAGGTAAGGGTAATGACCTTGAGAAGCGTGCAAGCTTGTTGCGTCGTGACTCAGTTCATGGTTCTTTCCAGGGTACTATCACTGTTGATGAAGAGAACTGCGGCATTATCGCCAACGGTAACTTCATTAAAGTGATCTACGCGAGTTCTCCAGAGACGGTAGATTACGAGTCTTATGGCATCAAAGACGCGATCATTGTTGATAACACTGGTAAGTGGCGTGATGTTGAAGGTTTGTCTTTGCACTTGGAAGCGAAAGGTGCTTCTAAGGCGATTCTGACTGCGCCTGGTAAAGGCGACATGAAGAACATTGTTTATGGTATCAACAGCGATTCAATCGAAGAGTCTGATAAGCTGATTTCTGCAGCTTCTTGTACTACTAACGCGATCACTCCGGTTCTTAAAGCAGTAAACGACGAGTTTGGTATTGAGCATGGTCACGTTGAAACTGTTCACTCTTATACGAATGACCAGAACTTGATTGATAACTATCATAGTGCTGACCGTCGTGGTCGTTCTGCACCTTTAAACATGGTTATTACTGAAACGGGTGCGGCGAAGGCGGTATCTAAAGCGCTTCCTGAAATGGCTGGTAAGCTGACTGGTAACGCGATTCGTGTTCCTACGCCAAATGTATCTATGGCGATTTTGAACCTGACGCTTAAGAAAGAAACGACTACTGAAGAAATCAATGCGTATCTTCGTCGTACTGCGTTGTACTCTGAGCTTCAGCAGCAGATCGACTATGTAGATTCGCCGGAAGTGGTTTCTTCTGACTTTGTGGGTTCTCGCAAGGCGGGTATCGTTGATGGTAAGGCTACCATCGTAAACGGCGACAAAGCGGTATTGTACGTATGGTACGATAACGAGTTTGGTTATAGCTGCCAGGTAGTTCGCATTCTTGAGCAGGTTGCTGGATGCAAATTCCCTGAATATCCTTTGGATAAAAAGTAATCAGTTTTGAATAGGAGGCTTAAATTCGTCTAAGCCTTATATTCTGCTAGTCTTAAAGGCCAGAAGCTCATTTGAGCTTCTGGCCTTTTTTATTGGGTGGCTAAAAACTGATCTTTGCTGTTGATTTATAACAAAAATAGTCAAAGGAGGTAGTGTAATGCTAGTTTCCTTTAGATATAATTTCGCAGATTTTTGGGTGGGGGAAACCCCGAAAAGTTTACTAGCATGCTAAATACTCACGTAAGAATGAGTACTAGGCGAGCTTTGATGAGAGACTTGGCAATCGAATGATTAAGCTAAAACGTGGCCTTGATCTTCCCATCTCTGGAAGTCCAGAGCAGTCTATTCGTCAAGGAAATTCAGTTCGCACTGTCGGCGTTGTAGGTTTTGACTACAACGGTATGAAACCTACTATGGAAGTTCAAGTAGGTGATCAGGTTAAGTGTGGTCAGGTGATTTTCTCTGACAAGAAGACTCCAGGAGTGCTGTATACAGCACCGGCTTCCGGCAAAGTGGTTGAAGTTAACCGTGGGGAGAAGCGAGTTCTGCAGTCCGTTGTGATCGAAGTAGACGGTGATGAGTCTGTAGAATTCTCGAAATACAGTGATATCGCAAGCCTAACCCGTGAACAGGTTCAGGAAAATTTAGTAACTTCCGGTATGTGGACGGCTTTCCGTACGCGTCCTTTCAGTAAGGTTCCTGAAGTTCAGTCTGTTCCGGCTTCTATTTTTGTTCAGGCAATAGATACCAATCCGTTGGCTGCTGACCCGCAGGTCATTATTCAGGAAAAGGCTGATGCATTTAAAAGCGGTCTTGAAATCCTGACTAAACTGACAGATGGTAAGGTGTTTGTATGTCAGGCTGAAGGTGCCAGTACACCGGTTCCTTCTACGGCGCAGGTTCAGTTGGCCGGTTTTTCTGGTCCGCATCCGGCAGGTCTTCCAGGAACACACATTCATTTCCTTGATCCTGTAAATGCCAATAAAACGGTTTGGACGATCAACTATCAGGAAGTGATTGCAATCGCCAACCTTTTCTCGACGGGTCGATTGGATGTTGAACGTGTCGTTGCACTGGCTGGTCCGCAGGTTAAGAACCCTGGTTTGGTTCGTACTCGTGTGGGTGCTAATATTCATGAGTTAGCCGAAGGTGAATTGAACGGTACGAACAATCGTTTGATCTCCGGCTCTGTGTTTGGTGGTCGTACTACCCGTGGTCCTGTGAGCTACCTGGGTCGCTACCATACTCAAGTCTCTGTCTTGGAAGAAGGTACCAACCGTGACTTCATGGGTTGGTTATCGCCTGGTAGCAAGCGATTCTCCTTGCTGAATATTTATCTTTCCAAGTTGGCTCCAAGTCGCCTTTTCAACTTCAATACCAACACTAACGGTAGTGAGCGTGCGATGGTTCCGGTGGGTCTTTACGAGAAAGTAATGCCATTGGACATTCTTCCAACGCAACTACTGCGTGCAATTGCTGTTGGTGATACCGAAACCGCACAATTGCTTGGTGCGTTGGAACTTGACGAAGAAGATTTGGCATTGTGTACCTTTGTTTGCCCGGGCAAATATGAGTACGGTCCAATCTTACGTGATAACTTGACCCGAATTGAGAAGGAGGGCTAACCGTGAGTCTTAGAGGTTTCCTAGACAAAATCGAGCCCCAATTCCATAAAGGGGGCAAATATGAAAAATGGTATGCGCTTTTTGAAGCGGTAGACACAATTTTCTATTCTCCAGGTAGCACAACCAAAACAACGGCGCACGTACGTGATGGTATTGATCTTAAGCGTATGATGATCACCGTTTGGTTTTTGCTATGGCCAGCGATGTTCTACGGTATGTGGAACATTGGTTTTCAGGCGAATACTGCCATTGCTGCAGGAACAGGTACTGCGCCGACTGACTGGCATGCCATGTTTTTTACAGGCCATGATCCTGCCAGCATGTTGGATAACTTCATGTTTGGTGCGGCTTACTTCCTGCCGATTTATTTCGTTGCGTTTGCAGTAGGTGGTTTCTGGGAAGTATTGTTCGCGATGACTCGTGGACACGAAGTTAACGAAGGTTTCTTTGTAACTTCTATCCTGTTTGCATTGATTCTTCCTCCTTCAATCCCGCTATGGCAGGTTGCTTTGGGCATCAGCTTCGGTGTTGTGATTGGTAAGGAAGTGTTCGGTGGTACGGGTAAAAACTTCCTGAACCCGGCATTAACCGGTCGTGCTTTCCTGTTCTTTGCGTATCCTGCACAAATGTCAGGTGATGCGATCTGGACAGCTGTAGACGGTTTCTCTGGTGCGACTCCGTTGAGTCTTGCTGCAACAGGTGGTGTAGAAGCCATCCTTGCTAGCGGTATCACTTGGGCAGATACCTTCTTTGGTACTATCCAGGGCTCTGTCGGTGAAACATCAACTCTGATGCTTCTGATCGGCGGTGGTGTGTTATTGCTGACAGGTATTGCCTCTTGGAGAATCGTAGCCGGTGTTATGATCGGTATGGTTGCAACTACTCTGTTGTTGAACAGCGTTGGTTCTGACACCAACCCTATGTTTGCGTTGCCTTGGTACTGGCATCTAACCATTGGTGGTTTTGCGATTGGTATGTTGTTTATGGCAACGGACCCGGTTTCTGCATCAATGACGAACAAAGGTAAGTGGTATTTTGGCGCTTTGATCGGCTTCATGGTGGTGTTGATCCGTGTGGTTAACCCGGCATTCCCTGAAGGTATGATGCTAGCGATCCTATTTGCTAACTTGTTCGCTCCGATTATTGACCACTTTGTGGTTCAGGCAAACATCAAGAGGAGGTTAGCGCGTGTCTAGTAATAACGATACGATTGGAAAAACTATCACAGTTGCACTTCTTCTATGTATTGTGTGTTCTGTGATTGTATCTGGTGCTGCTTTAGGGCTTAAAGATGCTCAAGTTGAAAATAAAGCACTGGATATGCAGCGCAATATTCTGGCAATTGGCGGCTTGGCCAAGCCAGGTGAGAGCTTGACGAAAGCTAAAGTTGAAGAGTTGTTTGGTCAAATCGAAGAGAAGTATGTTGATCTAAGCACTGGTAAGTTTACAGATGCTCCTTTTCCTCGTTATGACCAAGTAAAAGCCACTAAAGATCCTAAGTATTCTGAAAAGATTCCTGCGGATCAGGACATTGCCTCTTTGAAGCGTAAAGCTAATGTAGCGACCGTTTACAAAGTGATTGGTGGTGAAAGCAAGGGCCGTCTAATTCTTCCTGTTAGCGGATATGGCTTGTGGTCGACGCTTTATGGCTTTGTGGCGCTTGAATCAGACCTGAATACGGTTGCTGGTTTAGGCTTCTATACTCACGGTGAAACGCCGGGGCTAGGTGGTGAAATTGACAATCCGCGTTGGAAGAAAATGTGGGTTGGTAAGACCATCTATGATGAAAATGGTAATGTTGTAGCCAAAGTTAAGAAAGGTATCGTGAATCCTGAAATCGCCGCTGAAAAGCAGCATCAGGTTGACGGTCTTTCCGGTGCAACGCTTACCAGTAACGGTGTAAGTAATCTGATTAAGTTCTGGTTGGGTGACAATGGTTTTGCACCTTTCCTGAAGAACTACCAAGCAGGGGAGGCTTAATCAATGTCTGAAATTAAGCAGGTATTGACTGAACCAGTCGTAAAAAATAACCCAATTGCACTTCAGATTCTTGGTATCTGTTCAGCCCTAGCTGTAACCACTTCTCTGAACGTTGCTCTAGTGATGAGTATGGCAGTAATTGCAGTAACTGCATTCTCTAACCTTTTCGTTTCTGTAATTCGTATGCACATCCCAAGCAGCATCCGGATTATCGTTCAGATGACGATCATTGCATCCTTGGTAATCGTTGTAGACCAAGTATTGAAAGCCTTTGCTTACTCAATCAGTAAACAGCTTTCGGTATTTGTTGGTCTGATCATTACTAACTGCATTGTAATGGGTCGTGCTGAAGCCTATGCGATGAAAAATGGCCCGTTCATGAGTTTCATGGATGGTATCGGTAACGGTCTTGGCTATTCTGCGATTCTTATCGTAGTTGCCTTCTTCCGTGAGCTGTTCGGTGCCGGTAAATTGTTCGGTATCGAAATTCTGCCTTTGGTTACTGAAGGTGGCTGGTATAACCCGAATGGTCTGTTGTTGCTTCCACCAAGTGCGTTCTTCTTGATCGGTGGCATCATCTGGGCAATTCGTACCTTCCAGAAGGATCAGGTCGAAGCGCCTGACTTCAAGATCGCCAAAAACACAACTAAGGAGGCTTACTAATGGAACATTATTTAAGTCTTTTAGTGCGTGCTATTTTCGTTGAAAACATGGCATTGGCGTTCTTCCTGGGGATGTGTACCTTTATTGCAATCTCTAAGAAGATTCAAACCTCTTTAGGTCTGGGTATTGCTGTTATCGTGGTATTGGCGATTACAGTACCGGTAAACAACCTGATTTATACCTACCTTCTTAAAGAAGGTGCGTTGACCTGGATTAGCCCTGACTACGCGACAGTGGACCTAAGCTTCCTTGGTCTGTTGAGCTACATCGGTGTAATCGCAGCGATGGTACAGATTCTGGAGATGGTGCTGGATAAATACATTCCTGCACTATACAACTCTCTGGGTGTGTTCCTGCCATTGATTACAGTGAACTGTGCCATTATGGGTGCTTCATTGTTCATGGTTGAGCGTGATTATCAGTTCGGTGAAAGTGTTGTGTATGGTGTTGGTGCCGGTATTGGCTGGGCCCTTGCGATTACAGCACTTGCGGGCATTCGTGAGAAGTTGAAGTACAGTGATATTCCTGAAGGTTTACGCGGTTTGGGTATTACCTTTATGTGCGTGGGCTTGATGTCTCTTGGCTTCATGTCTTTCGGCGGAATTTCTTTGTAGTCGGTCACTATAACGAGGGTATATAAATGTTAGGAACTGAAGTAATACTCGGTGTAGTGATGTTCACAGTGATCGTAATGGCACTGGTGGCAGTCATTCTGTCTGCCCGTGCCAAGCTTGTGAACTCGGGTGACGTCACTATTGCGATCAATGATGATGACGATAAATCAATCGTTACACCTGCAGGTGGTAAGCTGTTACAAACGTTGGCAGCTTCCAATGTGTTCTTGTCATCAGCATGTGGTGGTGGCGGTACCTGTGCACAGTGTAAATGTAAGGTCTTCGAAGGTGGTGGCGACATGCTTCCGACCGAAGCCTCTTACTTTACTAAGCGTGAAGCTCAAGAAGGCTGGCGTTTGGCGTGTCAGGTAGCTGTTAAGCAAGACATGAAAATTGAAGTGGAAGATGAAGTCTTTGGTGTTAAGAAGTGGGAATGTACGGTTGAGTCTAACCCGAACGTTGCTACTTTCATTAAAGAGCTGACGCTTCGTTTGCCTGAGGGTGAAAACGTTGACTTCCGTGCTGGTGGTTATGTTCAGCTTGAATGTCCACCGCACCATGTTAAGTACAGCGATTTTGATATTCCTGATGAGTATCGTGGTGACTGGGATCACTTCGGCATCTTTAAGTATGAGTCAATCGTTAAAGAGCCTGTGATTCGTGCTTACTCTATGGCGAACTATCCTGAAGAGCGCGGTGTGGTTAAATTCAATATTCGTATTGCTACGCCACCTCCGGGAACTGATCACCCACCAGGTATCATGTCATCTTACGTATTCAGCTTGAAGCCAGGCGATAAGATCACTGTGTACGGTCCGTTCGGTGAGTTCTTTGCTAAAGATACTGACGCTGAAATGGTATTCATCGGTGGTGGTGCGGGTATGGCGCCAATGCGTTCGCACATCTTCGATCAGCTTAAGCGTCTTAAGAGCAAGCGTAAGATCAGCTTCTGGTACGGTGCTCGTTCAATGCGTGAGTCCTTCTATAACGAAGAGTACGACATGCTTGCAGAAGAGAACGAGAATTTTGAATGGCATCTGGCTCTTTCAGATCCTCAGCCAGAGGATAACTGGGAAGGCTTAACCGGGTTCATTCATAACGTACTGTACGATGAGTACCTGAAAGATCACCCTGCGCCAGAAGATTGTGAGTTCTACATGTGTGGGCCTCCAATGATGAACGCAGCCGTTATCAACATGTTAGAAAATCTGGGTGTAGAGCCTGAGAATATTCTACTTGATGACTTCGGTGGTTAATTAAAAGAGGCCGCTTTTGCGGCCTTTTTTATTTGTGCTTTATTTTTAATTTTCTGATGTTCTGCATACAATTTTTTGGGTGGGGTTTTCTTGTCGCAAAAACATTTTCTTCTTGGCTTTCTTGTTGTCGTAGCCATTCTATCGTTGGCTATATTTGATAAAGGTCATACACCTCGGAGCTTAGGGCCGGAAAAAAGCACATATCAGGGCCAGGCAATGGGGACAACCTATAGTGTGGTCTACATCTCTACCAATGAGGTGGAGAAAAAAATCATAGAGGCTCGAATCGATCAGGCGATTAATCTGGTTAATGACCAGATGTCTACTTACAAAGCTGATTCTAATCTGTCTATCTTTAACCAGAAACCAGCTGGCGCTTGCTATCAATTCCCGGAGGATACTTACAAAGTGCTTCAAATGGCTCAAGAGATCAGTGTTATTACTGATGGAGCTTTCGATGTCACTATAGGTCCTTTAGTGAATCTTTGGGGCTTTGGACCAGATTACACCGATCAAACCAAGCCTTCGGATGAGCAAATTGCTGATCTTAAATCGACTAAAGTCGGATACCAATTTTTGCTTTTGAAAGGTAATAATACTGCCTGTAAGGAAAAAGACATTTATGTGGACTTATCCGCCATAGCTAAAGGTTATGCGGTAGATCTGGTAGCGGAGTATTTGGACAAGCTTGGAATTGACTCATACTTGGTGGAGATTGGTGGTGAGTTAAAAGCCAAAGGTATGAAGCCAAACAAAGAGGTTTGGCGAATTGCGATCGAAAATCCTGAACCGGAACTCGGCCGTTCAGTGCATAAAGTGCTTGCGCTGGAAAATACCGGGATTGCAACCTCAGGCGATTATAGAAATTATTATGAAATTGATGGCAAACGGTTCTCTCACACTATAGACCCTACAACGGGTAAGCCAATTGAGCATAACTTGGCCTCGATCAGTGTTTTGCATAATTCAGTGGCGTATGCTGATGCTATGGCGACAGCGATGAATGTCATGGGCCCGGAGAAGGCAATGACGTTGGCCAAAGAAAAAGAATTTGCAATCTATATGCTGGTGAAAGAAGGTGCTGGTTTTCAGGTTAAATCAACGGAAGCCTTTATCCAGTATATAATTGAAGGATAACGTCTGGTTGGTGTGCTTCCCAATCAGTACAATTTGTATTTGAGAATAACAGGGCTGAACTTCCTTGTGCTCGTGTTCTCAAATATACAGAATTTATAAGTAAGACAGTTTGGTGATGTAATGGAAATAATGTTAGTTGCTTTTGTGGTGATGCTGATTATTGTTGCTGGTATGGCTATTGGCGTCATCATGGGCCGTGAGCCCATAAAAGGTTCATGTGGTGGTATGGCTGCGTTAGGCATGGATACCGCATGTGATATCTGTGGTGGTAATCCAGCAAAGTGTGAAGAAGAAAACGAACGGCAGCGTAATGCAGCTCAAGGTAAAGAAGAGCAGTTCTACGACGCTTCAAAATAAGTTGCTAAACAACAGTAGGCAATCATAAAAATACGGGTGGTGGGGTTGATACCCAGCCTGACGGTGAGTACAGGGAAATATTGATGGCGGATTTATATTACGACGTAGTGGTTATTGGTTCTGGGCCTGCGGGTGAAGGGGCGGCTATTAATGCGGCCAAGTGTGGTAAGCGTGTGGCGGTTATTGAAATGCAGCCTCAAGTAGGTGGAAACTGTACTCATAAAGGTACGATACCTTCAAAGGCATTACGTCATGCAGTAAAGCAGATCATCACCTTCAATACTAACCCTATGTTTCGTGATATCGGTGAGCCTCGCTGGTTTTCTTTCCCGAATGTATTGAAAGGCGCTAACCGTGTGATGCAAAAGCAGGTAAAACTGCGCACAGAACACTATGCACGAAATCGCATTGATATACATTTTGGTCACGCCAAGTTTGTGGATCAAAACACCATTACTGTAACGGGTGGTTCCAATACCGCTGACCGTCTTCATGCTAAGAACTTTGTGATTGCAACGGGCTCTCGTCCTTGGCATCCGCCTGGGGTGAATTTCAACCATCCGCGAGTGTATGACAGTGACTCAGTGCTTGAATTGCAACACACGCCCAGAACCTTAATTATCTATGGTGCTGGTGTGATTGGTTCTGAATACGCTTCAATCTTCGTTGGTTTGGGTGTGAAAGTTGACCTGATTAATCCGGCAGATACCTTGCTGTCATTCCTTGATAGTGAGATTTCAGATGCGTTGGGCTATCACTTACGCAGCAATGGCGTGATGGTACGACATAATGAGCAGTTTGAGTCATTAGACGCTCAAGATAATGGTGTTATTCTGAATCTTCAATCAGGCAAGCGCTTAAAAGCAGACGCCTTCCTGTGGTGTAATGGTCGCTCAGGCATTACAGATAATCTCGGCCTGGAAAACATTGGTTTAGAGCCAAACTCTCGTGGTCAGCTAGAAGTAGACGAGCACTACCGTACCTCGGTAGAGAATATTTATGCAGCGGGTGATGTGATCGGTTGGCCAAGTTTGGCAAGTGCTTCTT